>DLTN01000040.1 GCA_002500925.1 Gemmatimonadales bacterium UBA7835
TCAAGTGACTCCGCTGAGCATGTGGAGAACTACTCACTCGTCAGGCTGGGTCTACTGGCACGTCAGGCAGTTGTTGCTATTTGCCGAGCCTAATTCCTCCAATAGAGCCACCGTCTCAGGGATTGGAGAGACCCTCGAGACAGGACCGTTAGCCATATCAGCTGTGGTCTGACCACGCCTGCTTATGGCCGTCACGTCTCCACCCTTCTCCACCAAATAGAGGATGAGCTCGTTATCTCCTCGGGCCGCTGCATGATGGATGGAGTTATACCCATTGTGATCTCGAAGATTGACGTCCATGCCGACCTCTTCCACTAGGAATCTGACCGACGGGAGCCATCCATTCTCCGCGTGCCTATGAGCATTACCGGCGAACCCCTCGCCATACCCTACCCCAGATGCCGCATGGATCGCAAAAACGGCCGGGCCACCCTGCGGGACCGGTGCTAGTCCCGAAGGATCTGGTTTCTCGGCGTTCACTGAATCTTGCCGCATAGCGTGTTCTAGAACGAGCTGTCTGAAATCCGCTGGCGTCTCACGAACATCCTCCTCCGGCAGGCCTCCTTTCACAGAGTCTGGCAAGTCTTCCCAGATGGTCACCACCGCGGTTGCCTGAGCAGAGTCACTTAGCTCCTCGAATTCTTCTACGTTGTCGAGGGCCTCGACTTGGGACTCACGGATGCGTTCTTGTGTCGTCCGACGATTCCTTCGGGCAGGTGCCTTAGTCGCGACGTGGGGATCAGCGCCCCATCTCATGAGAAGTCGCATAGCATTCACGTCCGTCGCATACGCTGCGCGAACAAATGCTGTCGCACCCTTCATATCTATCAAGCCGCACTGCGAATTCCCACAACCGGTATACTCCATGTACCATGGGTGGAGAGTCATACGCCCATCAGGGTCCGCTCCTGCCTCGAGCAGCGCCTCCATTACCTCTAGGTAACCGTGTTCTTGTCCCTCTCGCTCCTGCGGCTGGGGGTAACGGGTCCTCGGCTGCCACTCGGAGTTAACCGCTGCAAACAGTGGAGTTACTCCGTTCAGCGATGAACCAATATTTGGATTCGCCCCATGCCTGAGCAGCACCGCTGCGGCATCAAACTGTCCGTTGATAGTGGCCATCAGAAGCGGAGTGGTCCCGTCGCCTCCCCCTACCTGATCAATTCTCGCACCACTCTCCAAGAGAGCTTCGATCGTTTCTACGTGCCCCTGACGGGCCGCGTGCAACAGGGGAGTCAGACCACCCTTTGACTTGATTCGAACTTCACGCTGGAAGCGATTGCTCTGGCGTCGTTCTTCTACTTCTGCTCCCGCGGAGTACGCCCCTCGGCCCGCTACCACCGCCGCTTGTACCTGCGCTGAGGTCGCGGCCCATTCACCATCATTAGTAAACGCCTTGAGGACTTCCTGCTGCCTGCGCTGTGCCTCTCCATCCAGCCGTCCCATCTCCTGGAGATCCATAGATTTCGCAGCCAGATTAGGGTCCGCTCCAAGCTCAAGAAGCGTAACCACTGTTTCCAGTCTGTTCCAAGACGCTGCAAAAATCAGTGGTGTCTGTTGCCACTCGGCTTCTCGCGAATCGATGTCAGCGCCCGCATTCACTAGTTCACGCACCACCGAACCATTTCCAGATAGCGCCGCGAGATGCAAAGGTGTCGAGCCACTTGGGTCCGTAACCGAGTTTATGTCGGCCCCAGCTTCAATCAGCCGGATCACCACCTCCACGTTCCCGTTTCGGGCCGCTATGTGCAAAGGACGGTAGTGCCCAATCCTAGTGGACGCTTCCAATTCTGCTCCCGCGTAGAGCAGGACCTCCATTAAGGCCATATCGCCGCGCTCTGCTGCCCAGTGCAAGGCACTCATACCATCACCCTGAGCTGCATTCACATCTGCGCCCCCTCGCAACAGCAAGCGGACTTCGTCGAGGTCTCCTGAGCGTGCGGCGTCCGCGACCGGAGACTCAACAAACACTGCTCCCACCAGAACCAGTAAAATGGCAGAAGAAAAACCGACCCTACTGAGGCGTATCATTCGACTAGCGGAGTTGTTCAGCAGTTGTGCGACCAGCTGAGCGCAGCATTAAGCCGCCCGTGCTGTCTCCAAAGTTCTCCATATTGGTATGCCCTAGCTCCTGCATCATGGTGAGCATTGCGTTAGCCATCGGTGTGCCGTCCGCCGCCTTAAGATGGAGATTGCCTTCCAGGATCCCGTTCCCCTTCCCTAAGAAGATCAGCGGGCAGCGTCGGTGGTTGTGGATGTTAGCGTCCGCCATCGGGGACCCAAACATCACCACTGACTTGTCTAGAAGGTTAGTACCGCCTTCTACGGTGTCTTTGAGCTTGTCCAAGAGATAGGGAAGCATTCCCACACGGTACTGGCAGATCTTGTTGAACTCAAGAATCGCCTCTTCCCGGCCTCCATGGTGTGACGCAGGGTGGAATGGGCGATCCGAACCCGACTCCGGGAATACTCGGTTTTCCGAATCCCGCCCAGTCTTGAACGTTATAACCCGGGTCATGTCAGTCTGGAGAGCTAATACCTGAAGATCAAACATGATCTCCATGTGCTCCCGGTAAGAGTCAGGGATTCCCGCCGGCGCTTCAGGGATTAAGCGTTCTTCACCCGACAGATTATGGGACTCAACCATCTGAATGCGCCTCTCTATCTCACGCACATTGGTAAGGTACTGGTCCATTCGCACCCGGTCTTCGCTACCAAGCTGACGGTTCATCGCGGTAACCTCACCGGTGATCCAGTCAAGGATGCTCGACCGCATAGCCCGACGCTCAGCCCTCTCTTCTGGCGTCCCACCTGCTCCGAAGAGCATGTCGAAGGCTACCCGGGGGTCTCTAATCATCGGAAGTGGCTCACTAGGTGACGCCCAGCTAATCGAATCAGTGTAGGCACAGGAGTAGTTGTAAGTGCATCCACCAGCTTGGTCGATATTTGGGATCGTGAACTGCATAGACGGCAGCGGGGTGTCCTGACCAAAGCGATTAGCGTGTATCTGGTCCAGAGACGTTCCCACAAACAGATCGGAACCCTGCGTCTGCTTCGGGTGAGACTGGGTCAAGAACACCGCACTGGAGCGGAAATGATCGCCTCCAATTTCGGGGGCGGTAAACGCCTCGGCCATCCTTACATCGGTGTTCGATACGACAGTTAAGTAGTCTTGGTAAGGCTCCAGCGAGATCAACGCGCTGTTTGGCGCCATCTCAAAATTCTTCCCGATGATCTGTGGGGCATATAGATGTTGGGTTGCAGCCCAGTCGTTGCATCCGGCGAGGCCGTGCACCTCTTCGATCGCAATCAGAGGGGTCTTCGCCGCTTCCGCCCGAGCTACTACACCACTCATGCGACCAGCTGGCACCATTGCGTCGAGATACGGAAGCCCAACAGCCGCTCCCATCCCTTTGAGGAATGTCCGGCGATCCAGATACTTGCCTGAAATGAACTCCATCTTCCCTGTCTCCTAAGAGTAGGATCCTATCTAGTTGTCTACCTGATCAATTGCGAGCTCCGCGGCCCGCTTCATCCTAAATGCGTCACTTGTGACCACACCGACTATGAGTGACTGCATACTATATTGGCCCTCGTCTTCCGCATCCGTCACGATTCGCCTGATTGTCGGTAAGTCAAAGTACTCAACACGGCGCGCCAGCGCATACGCCATCATGTTCTCGGTTAGGTTCCGCATAAGCGGCACCGGTCGCCGAAGCAGGGCTTCCGCAACCTCTTTCGGCGTCGTGACTGGAGTTCCGTCATAGAACTCCCCTCGTGTGTCGAGGCCCATTCCATTCTCACGCAGTCTCCACTGGCCAGTCACATCGAAGTTATCGAGTGCTAGACCAATCGGGTCCATAAAGCGGTGGCAAGCATTGCACGTGGGATTCTCGCTGTGAATCTCCATGCGCTCCCGGGTCGTCAAACGCTTTCCGTCTTGGGTACCCTCGGTGTCTTCAAGATCCGGAATTCCCGGCGGCGGCGGCGGCGGCGGCGTGCCCATCAGAACCTCCATCACCCACTTTCCCCTCAGTACTATCGAGGTACGGTTCGCCAGAGATGTCAAAACCAAGACGCTACCATGCCCCAAGAGGCCACTCCTAGCCTCATCGGTATAGTCAACTCGGCGGAACTCACTGCCAGCCACACCTTGCATCCCGTAATGCGTCGCTAGTCTCTCATTTAGGAACGTATAATCCGCATTGAACAGTTGCAGAGCGTCCTCGTCCTCTTGAACCAAGTGATTGAAGAAGAGCGCTGTCTCCTTCGTCATTAGGTCCGCAAGCGTCTCATCAAAGTTCGGGAAGAAATTGGGGTCCGGTCGGACCTTGTAGATGTCTTGAAGTCGGAGCCATTGATATGCAAACCGGTTACCAAGGGCGGCTGACCGCCGATCCGCAAGCATGCGACGCGTCTGCCTCTCAATCTCACGCTCGTCATTGAGGTCACCCGATTCGGCCACTCTCATCAGTTCAGCGTCCGGTGGAGTGCCCCAGAGAAAGAATGAGAGTCTGGAAGCAAGTTCCGGCCCTTCTACTCGATAAGTCTCTCCAGGATCAACACCCTCGGGCTCCCTCTCGAGTCTTAATACGAAGAACGGGCTGGAGAGCACTGCCTCAAGGGCATCCCGAACACCCCTCTCGAAACCACCCTTCTCTCGGCCCATCCGGTAGAAATCCATCAACCCCTCTACTTCATTCTCACCCGCTAATCTCCGATAGGCTCTGTTCGCGAGGTTCCTCACTATAGTCCGAGCACAAGATTCTTCCTCGGCGGGAGCTGTTGGTCGGCAGACGAAGATACGGTCTCGGCTGGCAGTGTCCGACACTCCCGTAACTGCATCCGGGCCCCCGACGATCAGTTCTTGCAAGTGCGGTAACGTAGTAACACCCGACCCCCCGGATCCTCCCCCGGCCATGGACCAATCATGTGGCCGGATCAGGTCCTCGTAGGGCCCGTCCATTCGGCGAATGAACGTCGACGAGACCACTCGCTGTCCTGCACGCACGAAAACCGGCTCCGTCCAGAGTGCAGTGTCGCCACCGCGTCCATCCGCACCTTCACCCGAACTAGTGTACGCCAAAAAGGCTACCCGCTCTCCATCGACAGAGATATCGATATCCTCAAAACGTTCGTTACGGCCGCTCGCGAACGTCATTCCGAACTGGTACATCCCGTCGGCCGGAAAAACGTGATCCGCGACCATTCCACCACGTGTCCCATAAGGCGCCCCCTCAACATGGTCCCACGGGTGCTGTGACAGGTACTGAGAATTGCGATACGTCACGTTTATCGACGGCGCATTCCGATCTCCCACCGCCATCCGACTGATATCAGCAGCCGCGTTCAAATATGCTTCGAGAAGTGTGGGAGAAAGCGACTGCACGTCCGCTATGTTGTCGAAGTTGGCACTCATTTGGTCCAATGGGAGCCATTCTTCAGCTCGGATCTCAAGGTCGAGAAGATCATAAACTGCCTTCTCGAATTCCGGACGATTTAGCCTCTGAAATGTACGCCTACCCGGATTTGGGTTGTCTTTGGCATTCTCGTCCATCACGTCTTCGAGAAGTGCTGCGAACTGAGCGAGAGTGTCTCCAGCAGGGGCGCGGATGCCCGGAGGCGGCATCATACCTGCCCGCACCTTCCGGATCATTCGCTCGATCGTTTCCGCGTTCTCTGTCGCCCGACCGATGTCGAAGTCCTCGAGAGACAGATTCCCGCGTAACCGAGAATCTGAATGACACCGAACACACGTTTTTTCAACTATCGCATTGGGGTCTACATCCGCCGTCACGGCTATAGGATGCCCCTCGACCACTCGCAAAGAATGCGAGGGACTTGGTAATTGTGACTCACCGACGAGCATTAGCGACATACCAATAACGACGGCGGGTACTACAGGCAGTTTCATCCTAGTCCACTGTCAGAGGATATCCCTCGTAAAAATAGACCTTGATGAGGGAAGCCAGCAAGGATAAACCTGGAGTCTCGGTTCGTAACGCTCATTTCTACCCACACAAGATTGCTCTCTCCGACACAAAGAGAGGCGCCGCCCGGATTCGAACCGGGGATAAAGGATTTGCAGTCCTCTGCCTTACCACTTGGCCACGGCGCCTAAATTGTTTTCTGCAGATCACCCACCGATCTGTCCTGTACCGCTGCTACGAGTCACCACGAAACAAATACTGTCGTTTCAAGCCCGCTTAGAGATGACTATAGAGGACTCCATCTTCGCAACAAAACTCAGGTTTGTATAGTTCTTTAGGGCATCTTTCGGATGTCACCTCTTGAACGCGCCAGAGAGACGTGCCAACCCTGGGAAACACCTATATAGCGCGCCAGAGCATCAAAACTGCAGAAGTCGCGTCACCTTGAGCGTGAACCCCCTGTCTATAACCGCAACTTCTTTCGGTCCCGGCCTCATCCGACGACGCTCGGAAAAAACCATAAACACATCGCTGAGTGGTGCGTGGATGAGGTTGAATCTGACATTTGTCAGCATTTCACCCGCGACGCGATTGTACTGCACAAAAGAAGACAAAAACGCTCTTGTACTGAAACCCAGCTGCATACGGCCGCTAAAAAGGTCTGCGTCTATGGGATTGCCTCCGAGCTCAATCCTATTTCTCTGAGCCGTGCCTTCTAGGAGAATGTGTTCATTGGGCCGGACCGATACCGTCCCCGAAACCGATGATCGATCACCGTCAAAAAACCTGCCAGTGCTGAACGAGATGTTCCCTGAGACGACTCTGCCACCGTTAGCGTTATAGCTCATCGACATCAAATCAAAGGCATAATCTCCAGGCGCCATCGGAACCCCTAGAATGGTGCTGGTACTAGCTAATCGTTCTTGACGTCGAGAATAGTCGAGACTAAGCCGCCCTCCATCATTTGCTATCACCATAAGGCCGGGTTTTATCTCTCGACTCTCAAAAGCGCCAGCCACAGAATAAGACTCCGTCATATCCAGGTAAGGATTGAGCTCAGTCAGCCAAGATACCGGCCGCTGCAGGTGCACTCCTCCAGACGTGAACCACTGGTTTACTGCTGTCCTATTGACGAAACCGACATCTGGCCGAAAGTCGGCGCCGACATGCTTGCCGAGCAGAGAGAAGTCGAAGACAGGGTCCCTCCACCCCAACTGAACTGACCCAATCGAGCGATCCCCCTCGCTCCCAGGATCGTCGGTTATCGCGGCGTAAGCGTTCACTTGGAGTCGATCAAACCGGAAGTTGGCATCTAAGCCACCAGATCTCGAATAGTTTGCCACGTCGGCACCACCAGTGACCTGGCGGTTGACAATGATAAATCCGATATCGGAACGGGTTAGAAGGCTGCGACGGACACGTGCCACTGCAAAATTCTCGGCTGGATCCATTCCGTCACCTAGCGTCTGCATCTCCATTAGACCTACCTCGAAGCGGCCGATCCTACCCGATAGTCGAGCACCACCTGCGATTGGTAGAGGCTCGCGCTGATCTGAAAGTCCGATCCGGCGCGAATGAAACAGCTTAAATTTTTGTGGACTCGAACCAGACCGGAATGCCCGCGAAGCATCGTCTGCAAAAGTGAAGATCCCGTCGTTTTCCAGGAAAAAGTCTCGCTTCTCAGGGAAAAACAACGAAAAACGAGTCAGATTTATCTGTTCTTCGTCCACCTCAACCTGAGAAAAGTCGGTAAGTGCAGTCAGGTCGAGCACCAGTCGAGGGGTTACGGCCCACTTGGCGTCGATTCCAACATCGTACTCCTGCGCAGGTCCGTTGGGGTGCAGTTGCCCACCTTGACTTGACCCCGAAAAAAATGGCTTGACCTGGACATTTCTTCCCGGCCGGAAAGCAGGCAGCCCCTCCACCGTACCCGCTTCCGACATTCTAAAGATTCTGAACTGACGCGGGATCGCTGCCCAAGTGGCGTACTCGTTCCGTCGACGTACCTGGCGACTGAAGTTCAAACCCCATACCTGCTCACCTTCGCCCGCTGGGAATCGAAGCGTGCTCAGTGGAATCCGCATTTCCATTATCCACCCTTCGTCAAATGTACTGGTACTCACATCATAAATGCCCTCCCAGGCAGCGTTGATCGCAGCACCGTCATTAAAAGACTGAGCATCCCATTTCGCTCCCGCCGGGTTTGCTCCGAATACGTAGGCACTCTGCTTGTCCCGACTAGCGTCAATGGCCATACCGAACATGTCCGAAGCCTGCGGATTGAAATCTGGTTCTAGACCGGCAGAGACAAGTCGATGGGGTTCAGGATCATAAAGAACGGCACCCATATACAAGGCATCATCATCGTACATAATGCGGATCACTGTTCGATCGGGTGCAGGCAATCCCGCTGTAGGCTGCGTCAGCCAAAGAGTGCCATCGGTGCTATCTGCCAAACTCCACGATGGCTCATCCAGTATCCCGTCAAGAATCACTTCCTCCTGCGCCGGAAATGCAATCAGTTTCGGCCGCGGCAAACTCTCCGGTGGGACTGGTTCCCGTCCCATATCATGTTCTTGGGCGCCAGCTTCAGTTGCTGGAACGAGGGCTGTGATGCAAACAGCCCAGATGATGATGCCTCGCAGCAGCCCAGAGTCGCGAAACACTGAAGAAAAGGAAGAAGGACTTGAGGATTGAATCACAAAGCGATTAGCGAATCCAAGAGAGCTGCGCCACCAAACACATATATCGCCATAAGAACTGCCTCGCCGGCAAGGACGGACGCGAGGATGATCCCGGTACGAATCCGGATCAAAGTTGCCAGGTAAACGATCAAATCAGTCGGGACCAGCGGGAAGAAACTCCAACCAACAATTATCGGTGGGCCGAATCGTGCCAACTGCGACTCGAGTTTCGTGTACCGCGAACTAGATGATCGAAGGCGCTCAAGGGACGAGCCAAATCCGAAATGCTGAATCGCCATTATGACAATGAAACTCGACAGGACGATACCAACGAGGTTGATCCAATAATTCTGCCAAGGAGGGAAAATCACCACACCAATCAACAACACGGGAGTGCTCGGGATGAACACGAGGCCACGCAGGCTTATCAGCAGGAGGTAAACGGCTGCCACGATCACAAACTTTTGCTGTACCTGGAACCGAACTAGTTCTAGGGTACCCTCGAAATCAACTGCTAAGTACTTCCAGTTAAGGTAGAGACCGACCCCAATGATCATGGCCCACACCACGAGTATCACGCGGCGCAGGCCATGATCGTCAGGGCGGCGCGATGAGTCACTCATGCGCGATGCCTTGAATGTCAGCGGGAGGCCACCAGCCCCCCATCGGTGCTTAGTTTGATTAGAGCATTAACTCGAAAGACTAATCTAGACTGTTACTCTCAGTGGCTGGATGTCTCGACGATACCTCTCCCAACCGCCGCGGCCTCAGCATCCTCCAGCACCGGACGCACAGTCACTTCCATGTGCGGATTCCAACGCCCGAGATAAGAAAAAACCGCTTCGATGTGGTCCGACTCCATGACCGCCACACCAGACTTGTCGGCTAGATCATGCCAGCGTCCCTCGATGGTTACTCCCTCTCCCGCATCAGCCCGCTCGTCAGGGCTGAGCGAAGAAAAGACGTCAAGAATATTGATCCAGTTTTCCTCTGGAACTTTCCAGGTCACCAAGAATTTCATGCTCTCTGTCCGATGAAAGGTTCTACTTCTAACGATTTACTCAGGTGGCGACCTCAACACGGAAGCCGTTGAGACCGTATCCCCTGACTACGAACTGTCCACCCTGTACCGCTAAAGGATCTAAGCGTAGGGATCGCCATCTCGTGAAGAAGTGTCCTGCTGGTCATCTTCGGT
>DLTN01000038.1:0-2010 GCA_002500925.1 Gemmatimonadales bacterium UBA7835
CTCATGAGCATGATTACGGGTGCTTCAATCAAAATTGCGAGTGCAAAGGCGACTCCGTGCGCAGCGAGGTTGTACGTCGGGTCAGGGAGTCGTGCGATGATTGCGGCCAGAAATGGCCCCTCCGACGCCATCATGATCCAAGTTGCCGCCAAGGGGCTCCAGAAGAAGAAGATGGAGCGTTGGGTGGGTGCCTCTATTGGCGCGTCAGACATCAGATTTTAAGGGGCACCAGAAATAGGGTCAGCGCGGTGGAGCATTCTCGCGGATTCCGCTAGGAGTGAGAACCCCCCATGCGGAGCAGAAGTGTGAGGGTGTCTAGAACGCTTGGGAAGCAGGGCAGGCTTTTCCGATTCCTGTGTGCCAGGACCTTGGTGTTCTTCAGTGTCAGGTCGCCGAAAGCAAAAAGCCTCAGCTCACAACGTCTGATAGTTTCCTAGCGGAGCGCGAGGGATTCGAACCCCCAAGTCCTTTCGGACGCTCGCTTTCGAGGCGAGTGCATTAGCCATTCTGCCAGCGCTCCATCGAACAATGCCCAAACCCGCGCTGGGTTCGGGCATTCGAGTATGCATCGTTGTCCAGATCCGGACAACGCGAGTCTTTCAATGTGGGAGTATGTCACAATCGGGGTGCCCGGATTCGAACCGGGGACCTCTGCGACCCGAACGCAGCGCTCTACCGGACTGAGCCACACCCCGGACTACTCGGGTAACTGCATACGGACGGGGTGGGATTCGAACCCACGCGGACTATGTCCACACGATTTCCAATCGTGCGCCTTAAGCCACTCGGCCACCCGTCCAAACCAGACCGTGCTACAAAGCACACGGCCTTAACAGCGGAGGGAGTGGGATTCGAACCCACGCGGTGCAAGCACCAACGCCTTAGCAGGGCGCCGCCATAAGCCACTCGGCCATCCCTCCCAACGAAGCGCTTGGTGGCAAAATCTGCGCTTCGAGTTGCCCCACTAGGGATCGAACCTAGACTCTCCGGAACCAGAATCCGGCGTGTTGCCAGTTACACCATGGGGCAATAAAGAAGAGCCACCAGTCGGATTTGAACCGACGACCCCGTCATTACGAGTGACGTGCTCTACCAACTGAGCTATGGTGGCAATCGATGTCAAAGTGGAGCCGAGGGGAATCGAACCCCTGACCTCAGCGTTGCGAACGCTGCGCTCTCCCAACTGAGCTACGGCCCCTCGGGGCCTTCTAGAATGGCGGACCCTAATGGGCGCGACAGGATTCGAACCTGTGACCTCTACGATGTCAACGTAGCGCTCTAACCAACTGAGCTACGCGCCCGAAACCCGACTTAAAATCAATAAAATGCGCCCGGGAGGACTCGAACCCCCAACCTCCTGATCCGTAGTCAGGCGCTCTATCCAATTGAGCTACGGGCGCAGTTACAACTCCAAGATGCCCACGACAGGACTCGAACCTGTACGCCGTTTCCGGCACTGGTCCCTCAAACCAGCCTGTCTACCAATTCCAGCACGTGGGCAATTCATTTTAAAATCGCCCTATGGGCGAAGATGCTCGAGGAGGGACTCGAACCCTCACGGGGTTAACCCCCACAGGGTCCTGAACCCTGCGCGTCTACCGATTCCGCCACCCGAGCGCTGTCTTATTTCGTCGGGCTCTGCCCGAAGCTATGGAGCCGAGGGGAATCGAACCCCTGACCTCTTGAATGCCATTCAAGCGCTCTCCCAACTGAGCTACGGCCCCCCTCCCACAAGACCCATGAAGCCGGAATTCGCCCGAAGGCAAAGCGGCTTCGGTATTTCAAAAAACAAACGAGCGGGGCTGACGAGACTCGAACTCGCGACCTCCGGTGTGACAGACCGGCACTCTAACCGACTGAGCTACAACCCCCAGTTTTTAAAAAGCTGTCCTTAACTAGTACCCCGACGGAGAATCGAACTCCGATTGCCAGGTTGAAAACCTGGTGTCCTAACCATTAGACGACCGGGGCTCTCACCTTTTCCCTACAGGCCCGGAGGGACTCGAACCC
>DLTN01000038.1:2340-2753 GCA_002500925.1 Gemmatimonadales bacterium UBA7835
CCCCCGGTTTTGGAGACCGGTGCTCTACCAATTGAGCTACGGACCTCTGGTGCCTTCCTCCTACTCTAACTACATCCGCCTAGTGGCGGTTATCATGGCCAGGGGCGGAATCGAACCGCCGACACCATGATTTTCAGTCATGTGCTCTACCAACTGAGCTACCTGGCCGAGACGAAAAACCCGCCCGAGCCTATAGCGGCACGAGCGGGGAGCGTCTCGAGAGGCAGATTTACTGACGCCTCCCTACTCCCGCCCACGTTCGCGGGCTCCACGTCTGGGTTTCTTTCCAGAGAACAGATATCTGCATCCGCACCTCCCTCAGGTCCCACACGTGGGAAACGCCGCCATTCGGCGGCGTTTCAAAAGCTATAGCGGGGGCAGGATTCGAACCTGCGACCTTCGGGTTATGAGCC
>DLTN01000038.1:3054-19646 GCA_002500925.1 Gemmatimonadales bacterium UBA7835
GTTATGAGCCCGACGAGCTACCAGACTGCTCCACCCCGCAACAGGACGCAGAATTTAGTTGAGCCTTTGAGAAAAGGTCAACCCAGTTCACACCCATTTGGCATAGGTGTTGTGTGACAACTTCGTTAGTTATTGAGTGAGCACTTGCTTGCCTTTCATACTGAGTACGGCGGATTTAGCAAGCCGGATCGGTCGAAGTGTGATGGGGTGTGATGCCTCCTTTTCAACCTAGGAGCGCCTTATCGCTTCCCGACCCCCCAGGAAGTCTTTATTATCTCGGTCCTCGGGACGTGGCGCAGCCCGGTAGCGCACTGCAATGGGGTTGCAGGGGTCGCCGGTTCGAATCCGGCCGTCCCGATTATGAGCCCGGAGTCGCGAAAGCGGCTCCGGGCTGTTGCATCGTGCGCCGGTTTGGTTGCTAGCGAAACCAATGCCTGTCTGTAACGTACCATGAGACGCGCTAGTCGAAGGCAGTATAGATTCTGATCAGATCACATCGCGCCTAGCTTGAGTAACGAGCTGAGCATGGTGAACCCGGACTGGACTTGGACACGTTACTAAAATGAAGCAGCCCTGTGTGCTAACCGCCTGCCTGAGCGCAGCTGTTCTCGTTTCCGCGTGCAGTGAGGAACCGATCATCGAACCCGTAGGGCCTGCGCCACCACCCCTGAATGGTACAGCCTTTATAGATCCGGACGTCCTAACGGTGCAGGGTCCAAATGCTCTAACAGGTGTGATGCCGCTCGGGGCAGGTTCCCGGGTCATGTATGACGGGCGTATAGAAGCTGAGGCCACTTACGATACATGGCTCTTTGAGGCGAATTTCAGTCCTTCTCTGGTTCTTGAGATTCGGGTCAACGCCGAGTTCGACAGTCTTTCCGCGGCAGATCTGGCAGATCTATATGCGGAGCGTTTTGGTGTACTACCTCAGGTGCTCAGGGAGGGTGTCGAGACACTATCGGTTCACGGTGGCATTCAGAGTATCGTCGGCTTGAACCGGGAATTAGTTGTGCATGCGGATCAGGGCGAGGCTCACCGTATACAGGGGTTCCTGGAAGAGGTGATGGCGCACGAGACGGTGCACATATCCCTCGATGCGGAACACAGTTCTTCTCCGGGCTGGAAAGCAGCTCAGGCAAGTGACCTCCGTTTTATTTCCAGCGTTGCTGATGTCTCTCCCGGCACTGACGACTTAGCGGAGAGTTTTGGAGCGTGGCTCGCTGTCCGGTGGGCCGGTGACGGGATCACCGATTTCCTGCGAGCGATAATCGAGACTGCAATCCCAGCTAGGCTTCAATATCTCGACGCTCAGAACTTTGAGATGTATCCGGTAGTCGATTAGGGACGGAGTACTAGCCTCTTGGCGCTGCCGGAGCGGCGGGCATGCATAGTACAAGGAAGTTGTAAAGACTTTCACCCTCCTCTACATAGATAGCGTCGCTGACCATCATCTCTGCGTCTGTGCCCAGCGACATACTGGAGTCGTAATAGTTGAATAAACAGTCCACGCTGTCCCGACGAAAACGCAGCGATGCTTCATTCGGAGCGTCGCGCGGATCCGGAGTTCGGGACCAGCCACTTTCGGCGATAATCTGGTAGAAACCCCTTGCAACCTCGGCTGAGGGCAGACTGGATGAGCCAGCAGCTGTGACTCGGCACCCTGGAACCTTTGCCTGAGTTCGCCAGTCGTCGATCGTGTCCGATTCGCTGAGAGCAATCATGAACATGGTCTCTTGCAAGAACCGCTCTGCGCCCTCGCAGAGCGCTTCTTGCCCGGCCAGTGGCACGTGCCCTGCTATGATGATGAGTGAAGCTGCGAGTGTGGGGATTGCTCGTTGCACGATAAGGGTCTCGGTTGAGATGGTTCCGCGGGATAAGCACTTGGCCTCGGTAAAGCTATAGTACGCGCTATTCGCGGCCGTGGTCCGTGTTTGGGGTCATCAGTTATGTTCTGCTTCTAACCATTAACCGGTATCGGAAGTGTATGAAAAACAGGAATCTCCACCTAGCACTCCTAATGACACTTTTTGCATTCTTGGCGTGTGCCGATGATCCTTCTCCTCCGGCCGAAGCGGTGATGGCGAGTGTCCCGGACACTCTGCTTTCGGTCGTTGCAGAAATGGGCGTGCGCAACGCGCGTATGCCAATGGACAGACTGGTTACTTCTGGACAGCCGATGCCGGAGCAGCTTCTGAGTCTTCAATCTGCGGGTATAGAGCACTTCGTATCCCTTCGCCCGACGACAGAGGATGGTGCTGGATGGGAGGAGGAGCTGATGGCCGGTGAAGGAGTTCAGTTCGACCGTCTTCCGATTTCGGGTTCAGGATCATTGACCCGCGATAACGTCCAAGCATTCGCTGCGATCATGGACGAGGTCGGCGAAAAAACCGCGATGCTATACTGCGCCAGTAGCAATCGGGTTGGTGCGATGCTGGCCTTGAAGGCACACTGGGTTGACGGCGAGTCGGCTGAGGAAGCTTTAGAATTGGGTCTCGCCTCTGGCTTGACCAGTCTCGAGAGCTCAGTGCGAGACCTTCTCGGCCTAGGATCCAATACTCCATAGGAGATCAGCATGCTAGACAATGCCAATCGACTCGCCGCTATGGCTCTGGCCATCGTGGCTCTAGGTCCCATTCCTGAGCTATTGGAAGCTCAGGAATCTTATGACGTGGTCATCCGTAGCGGCCGAGTGATGGATCCTGAGACCGGCCTCGATGCAGTCCGGAATGTTGGTATCAATGGTCAAACGATAGTAGCCATCTCTGAGAATGAGCTCGAAGGAGAGACCGTTATAGATGCGACCGGTCTTGTGGTATCTCCAGGCTTTATCGATTTGCACGCTCACGGACAGTCGAACGATGCTAATCGTTTCCAGGCACGAGACGGTGTCACGACAGCCCTTGAGTTAGAGTCAGGCGTCTCCGATCTCAGACTTTTCCTCAATGAGCGCGAGGGTGACGCGATCCTAAATTTTGGGGCAACGATCGGTCACGGTGCTGCTAGGACGGCAGTGATGCCTGAGTATGCCGAGGAAGTCCGGGAAACTTTGGCGAGCGTAGACTCGGAGCCGACCGGCGCTCAGTTAAGGGAGCTCGGGCGAGTTTTCTCTCAGGGCAACTATGACGAGCTCGATAGAGCCCTCTATCCACAATTGTTTAAGCGCGTAAAGGATGGCATGGACGCGGGCGCGTTAGGTATTGGGATGGCGCATCAGTACTACCCGGGTGCCAGCAGGGACGAGATTTATAGAGTCTTCGAATACGCAGGGCGAGAGCAGTTCACCATTTATACCCACGTTCGGTCGATGGGCATTGATGCGATTCAAGAAGTCGTAGCCAATGCCGCCTCGACGGGTGCGCCTCTGCACATCGTCCACCTCAACAGCTCTAGCCTCTGGGAGATCGGAACCAATCTTGACCTGATACGGGGCGCCCAGGAATCTGGGGTCGACGTGACAACAGAAGTTTATCCATACACTGCGGCCTCAACTTCGTTAGAGTCGGCCATCTTTGATGAGGGATGGCAGGAGCACTTGAGAATCGACTATGGGGACCTTCAGTGGCAGGATACGGGGGAGCGGCTTACTGAAGAAACCTTCCGATCCTACAGGGAAGAGGGTGGGACAGTCATCATTCATATGATGAAGCCGGACTGGATTGAAATGGGTCTCAAGGCCTCTCACACTATGGTGGCCTCGGACGGGATGCCTTATGCCCTAGGAGCGCATCCACGTGGTGCTGGCACCTTCTCTAGATTTTTAGGCCGATACGTCAGAGATGAGGGCACCCTTTCCCTGATGGAGGGGCTCCGGAAGATGACTCTCATGCCAGCTCAACGGCTAGAGTCGATTTCACCGCAGATGACACGAAAAGGGAGGATCCAGGTTGGGAGTGACGCCGATATAACCATCTTTGACCCATCACGCATTATAGATACGGCGACGTTTGAGGATGACCTGTCGTATTCAATCGGTGTGGAGTACGTGTTGGTGAATGGATCGTTCGTTGTGCGAGAAGGAGAAAACGTCGACGGCGCCCGTCCCGGAGTGCCGATTGTCGGGCGAAGGATAGTTTTCTAGCCCTTCAACCCTAAGGCACCAAGATTGATGCTTGGGTCCTATCGCATTCCTGCTGGCTCAAGACGAAGAATCTGGGTTGGAGGCCCATCTTCCCATCGAGTTCCGCCGTCGATCGCTAGATAGATGAGGCCGTCTATTCCTTGCTGGACCTCGCGGATCCGACCCATGTCCTGGAGAATAACCTCCTCGCTTACGACTTCTTGTCCGTCCATTCGCAAGCGGACAAGACGCTCGCCGCTCATTCCACCGACAAACATGTCACCCTTCCACTCCGGGAAAGCATCTCCCGTGTAGAAGATCATTCCGCTCACTCCTATGGATGGCACCCAGACATGAGCTGGATCATCCATGCCGTCTTGCTGTGTCCCGTGATGGATCGCTAGACCCGTTCGGTAGTTCACACCATAGCCTACGACGGGCCAACCGTAGTTTGAGCCACTTCGGAGTAGGTTGACCTCATCACCACCTTGGGGACCATGTTCGTTAGACCAGACATCCCCTGTTTCCGGATGAATAGCTATGCCTTGGGCATTGCGGTGCCCCCATGTCCAGATTTCTGGAAGCGCATTCTCTCGGCCTACTAGAGGGTTATCGGTGGGGACGCGACCGTCTAGATGAAGACGGATCGTCGTGCCATTGTGATTGGTTAGGCTCTGTGCTGGATGGGCCCATAGGTCGCCTGACGATGGCCACTGCCGATCTCCGAGCGTGACGTATATGTAGCCTTTTTTGTCCAGCGCGATACGACCACCCCACATTGAACTACGCTCACTTCCGTTCCCGCTCGCCTTAGCATGGAAGATCTCCTCAAGATCGTATAGCCGGCCGTCCTCATAGCGTCCTCGCGCAACCGCTAGGGTTCCGAGTGAGTCTGGACCCGGCTTGACATAGCTGAGGTATAAGAGGCGATTATGTTCGAATTCAGGGTGTAGTCTTACATCGCGGAGTCCGGCCTGCTCAAGACCATTCATCGCACGAGCCCCTCTTCCTAACGCGATAATATCCGGAAGCCCCTGAACCGAGTCGGTCAGTAGAACCTCATCTCGGATGACCCGAAGCCGTCCGGGGCGTTCGGTCACGAGTAAGTCGCCGTCCGGTGTGAACGCGAGTGAGTGAGGATTGATTAGCCCGTCGGCTACTTCGACTACTCGAAAGTCATGGAACTTGGACTGGAGGTGTGGTTCAGGATGCAGAACCGTTTGGGCGACAAGTGTGTTCGCCAGTGCCAGTGCAGCTAGTCCGGTCAGGGCGACCGACCGAGCAGGGGTCGAGAGAATTGGTATGATCATGTTGCCACTCGAAGGAGAGTCGTCCGCTGTAACGGTAGGCATATTCTAGGGCTTTGATGGAATACAGGTAGTGTGGGCACTTGCTGGTCGGAAGTCTGTGCAGTAGCACTGATGTATCCTTATCCACAAGAGTGACTCTGCCATGAACTGCTCAAAGTACCGTTTCGGTTCCCTCTTTTTTCGGGCTTCGTCTCTGTTTCTGATGCTGATGATAGCCACGGCGTGTGGCGGATCTGATATGTCAGACGCAGTCGCTTATCAAGGTGTCCGCGTGATCACAGGTGACGGCACCGTGATAGAAGAAGCGACCCTGATCGTGAAGAACGGTACCTTCGTAGAGGTTGGACCTTCGTCAGATATAGATGGCTCAGCGGTAGGGTCTAAGGTTGACCTCTCGGGGAAGACGGTGATGCCAACGCTCAACAACGCGCACTTTCATCTTCCTTCTGAGCGAGAAGCTCGCATACGTGAGCTTCAGCAGGCCGCCTATTATGGGACAGGTGCGACGTTCAGTTTTGGACTTGATGAGGGCGCAACTGGACTTGAGATGCGGGCAGAGCTTATCCAGGACGGAGCTCGTTCTCTATCGGCAGGTCGAGGAATTACGGCCCCTGAGCCAGGACGTAGCGAAGTGCCTCACTGGGTCACAAGCGAGGAAGAGGCCCGCGCGGCCGTGCAGGAGCTAGCGGCGCAGGAGGTCGACATTGTGAAGATCTGGGTGGATAGTCGCGCGGGACAATACCAGCGGCTGTCTCCTGCACTGTACAGCGCGATCATTGATGAGGCACACGCTCATGGTATCCCAGTCACAGCTCATGTATTTAGGCTAGAAGACGCAAAAGGACTCCTTGAAGCAGGCGTAGATGTTTTCGCTCACGGGATCCGGGATGTAGATGTCGATGATGAGGTGATTGAGATGTGGAGGGCACGTCCGGAGGTTGTATTAATTCCGAACTTGCCTGGGCCGGGCCTCCCCGCAGGAGACATGTCATGGACAGCCGGGACTGTGTCCGCGGAGCGGATTGCTCAGATGGAATCGACTCCGACGTCGTTCAGTGACCAAGCTTCGGAAGCGTTTGGGATTCAGGCGCGGAATCTTGTGCGCTTGCACCAAGAGGGGATCCGAGTTGCCTTCGGTACCGACGGGGGCAATTCATGGACTGCGCACCAGGAACTTGAAGACATGGTCCGGGCCGGACTCAGCCCTTCTGATGTTTTGGTTGCAGCGACCAGCTCGGCGGCGGCGGTTATGGGGCTCGATGAGACGGGGCTGATTGCGCAGGGTAAAAGTGCTGATTTCATAGTGCTTCAGGCCAACCCACTAGATGACATCACAAACACTAGAGGAATTATTGACGTGTATTTGCATGGCGAAAAGATCGACCGACCAGGGATTTCAGCCAGAATGCTAGGGACTGATCAGCCATGAAGTGTCGAGACTTCTGTTTAATAGCTGCTGCTTCGGCTCTGCTTTTTCCGTGGCGCTCGGTGCATGCTCAGGAGCTTCTGCCCGCTGAAAGTCCTCTGCCAAGTATCGAAAAGGTTAAGAACTATCTCCCACATATGACCCGTCCGGAGGTTCAGGATTTTCTGACCCGGTCCGACATGGTGATCATACCAGTAGCTGCTCTTGAGCAGCACGGGCATCACCTTCCAATAGGCACAGACTATCTAAATGGACTTGAGCTCGCGAAGCTCATTTCCCAAGAGGAGGATGTGCTTGTGGCACCCATCCTTTTCCCAGGACAGTCTCCCTATCACATGGGTTTTGAGGGAACGGTGACGCTTCCCTCAACGTTGATTCAAGAGGTTTATGTCGAGTCAGTGAAGAGCTTGATCCATCATGGGTTTAAAAGGTTCTTGATGCTGAACGCTCACGGCGGCAATACAGCAACAACTCGGTTCATAGTGGATCGTATTAATCAAGAAACGGCAGGTATCGCCGTTGACCTTCGTTCTGTCCTTGGCCCGTTCCTGCCGGGTATCGAACGCCCGACAGACCCGGGTCCTCCAGTCTTGGACCGACATGGCGGGACTGCTGAGACATCTATGTCGATGTACTTAACCCCGGAACTCGTGGATCTAGAGGCAGCGGAACAACCAGAGTTATTCCTCCTGCCTCATCTAGAAGCAATGGTTCCAGAAGTGCTGGCAGGTGACCCGACTGCCCTCACGCTCTTTTTGGCTGAAGGGTTAAAAGACGAGGTCACAGGGAAAGGAACCTCAGCTATCGAAATGACTTCAGATGGAGTTTGGGGCGTTCGTCACCCAAGAGAGGCAACAGCTCAGAGGGGGAGGATTGAGGCGACCTCAATGGTCGCTGCAGCCATTGGCTTCATCGGTAGATGGAATGAGCTTCGCCCTCCAGGGATCCGGTAGAAGAATCTGGGACCTGAGAGTAGCTAGGTCTATGTGGTTGTCAGTCTCTAAGTTCCCAGAAAGTCTCGACCTCTGCCGCCATGTTACCTGGCAGGGATCCCATGCCGACGGCGGCGCGGGTTCCTGTGCCAGCCTCTTCCCCGAAGATGTCGACCATCAGGTCACTGAAGCCATTTATGACTTCGGGTTGCTGCGCGAATCCGGGGACCGCATTCACCATGCCGAATGTACGGACGAGTCTCGCGACACGATCAAGGCTCCCGATCCTTGCTCTCATGGTGGCCAGTATGTTGATGCCGCATTGACGTGCCGCTGCTCTACCCTCTTCGATCGTGAGGTCTTTGCCCACGATTCCTTGATGTCCGGGAGACGCGTCGGGCATCCGGGGCGTGTGCCCGGCTACATATAGCATGCTTCCAACGATATGAGTGCCGACGTATGTGGCTACTGGGGGAGGAGGTGTGTGAAGCTCGATTCCCAGTTCCCTGAGTCTTGCCTCTGGACTTACTTGCCAGGGCGCCTCAGTTCTGCCTTGCTGAGCTTGCGCGGCACTTGGTACGAGAGAGGCTAACGAAGCACCGGCGGCACCGCGAAGAAGTCCTCTTCGAGATAGGATCTCAAACATGGCAATGTCCTTAAATGTTTTCGGTGTAGAACGATGATTAGAGTGACTCATCACTTTGGCCCGAGACCGCTTAGCTTGGGCGCATGAGCTTTCCCGCGAATCTTGGCTTAACTCATCTGTGCCAGTCCTACCTGAGCGAGTACAATGAGCATGACTCGCTGCACACCGAGCGCTCCGTCTTCGTTTCGGAACCACTCGTCTAGTGAGTGCCCACCGAATCCTTGGCCACCACCACCGATCGTGACAGCGGGAATGCCGAGCGAGATCGGGATATTGGAGTCGGTCGACGATCGCCCATAGCCCGGGAACAGCCCGAGTGCGTTAGTTACGGCCGTCGCTTGCTCCACGAATGGATGATCTAATGCTACCTCCCCTGACGGTCGATCTCCTATCATATCGACATCGACTGTAAGTGGTTCTCCTCGCGTGCGTAGAGAGTTCTCCTCTGCAAGAGCTCGCTGCACTGCGCCTTGGAGGATGGCATCGACGGCCTCAAGCGTCTCGTCTCCTTCCGAGCGCATGTCGATTTCCATCCACGATTCGAATGGGACTGAGTTGACGGATGTGCCACCCCCCATTCGTCCTACGTTATAGCTAGTCCGGTATGGTGCATTAGCGGTGTATGGAGCCGCTCCATCTTGGAAGTAACGTATCGCCCGGCCCATTGCGTGGGCTGGATTCGCCAAGCCGAACGCTCCCCATGAGTGCCCTCCCGGGCCCTTGAACGTCACTCGGTATCGGTGAGAGCCCAGGCCCATGTGGGTTATACCGTTAGGACTCGTCCCGTCCACGGAAATGAAGTGGTCGATCCTGGGGCCACCCTCCCTGAATAAATGCTTTACACCTCGCAGGTCACCCAATCCCTCTTCGCCCACGTTTCCGATAAATAGAATGTCGGCCTCAGTGCGGATATTGGCCTCATTCATCGCTCTGAGTACAGCTAGCACGGTGGCTAGGCCGCGAGTGTCGTCTGAGATCCCGGGGGCGAATATCGTATCACCACTTACTCGAACGGTAACGTCTGTCTCAGGTGGAAAGACGGTGTCTAAATGTCCGGCGACTGCCAAAACCTCGCCCGTACCTGACCCACGCCGTAGGCCGATCACATTACCGACCTCATCTGTCCACGCGCTGTCCACACCCAACTCGATCATCGTCTTAAGGAAGGCCGCGGCTCTTTCTTCCTCCATGAAAGGGGGGGCCGGGATCTGCGTCAGTGTCACGAGATCATCCATTGTCTGCTCGTCCGTTTCGACAATGTGGTCGAGCGCGGTACGGACTGCAGGGTGGTTCATTAGTTGCTCTATCTGACGGTCGTAGTCCTGGGGAGACTGAGCTGTCAAAGACGCACTGGCTATGCCCATAAGCAGGGACAGCAAGAAGGCGGAGGAGGGGGATGGCTTCATGGTACTAGGTCGATTTCGGTTAGTAGACTTGTGGAGACCAATGTAGAGCGATACTGCCTAGTACGGGGAGAGGTAGATTGGCTTGAGTCTGAACGACGCAGAAAGTGTTGTGAATGAAACCTTGTATGGTTTCGCTGTTGAAACTACCGTGTTCGCCCCCGCGAAACTGCTAAATCAGGAGTTCTCGAAGTGAAGAAGATCGCCGCTGCTGTTTTGTGTATTGGCCTACTCCCGCAGTACGCTCAGGCTCAAGATGTGAAGGAGCAGCTAGCAGCCTTCATCGATGCCAACGCTGACCAGTATGCGGCGACAGCCCAGCACATTTGGGACCTCGCTGAGGTCGGATACATGGAAACCGAGTCCTCTGAAACCCTTCAGGGCGTGTTGCGCGATGCTGGTTTTGAGGTCGCATCGGGTGTGGCCGGAATGCCGACGGCATTTGTGGCGACATATGGCGGTGGAGGTCCGATCATTGGGATTATGGGGGAATATGACGCGTTGCCCGGGATTAATCAGAGCCGGTCCTCGTCGCCTGATCCTATACCAGGTAAGATCGCCGGTCACGCTTGTGGACATCACTTGTTCGGGACCGGCTCAGTAGCCGCAGCTCTCGCTGTGCGGGATTGGCTAAATGAGTCAGGGACACCTGGAACAATTCGCGTTTATGGCACACCCGCCGAGGAAGGTGGGGCCGGAAAGGTGTACTTAGTGCGTGAGGGGCTGATGGACGATGTGGATGTCATGCTGCATTGGCATGCTAGTTCAGTTAATAGCGCCAGCGCTTCATCTTCACTTGCGAACAAGTCTGGCAAATTTCGGTTTTACGGCCGGTCATCGCACGCTGCTGGAGCTCCGTGGAGGGGGCGCTCAGCGCTGGATGGCGTGGAGGCATTCCACTACATGATCAATCTCATGCGAGAGCATGTCACCCCCGCTGCCCGCATTCACTATGTAGTAACGTCGGGGGGGTCCGCTCCCAATGTGGTTCCCAGTTTCGCTGAGTCATACATCTATGTTCGGCATCCCGACCCTGAAGAGTCACGGCGGATGTTCGACTGGGTGACTCAGATGGCAGAGGCTGCAGCCATGGGGACTGAAACCCGAATGGAGCATGAGGTGATTCACGGGATTTATAACGTGCTACCAAACGAAGCTTTGGCGCGTGCAATGTTTGATAACCTCAACGATGTCGGGGGCGTCGAGTATAACGCTGAAGAGCTCGCGTTCGCTGAGGCGATACATCGCACCTTCTTTGGCGCTGCTCCGCCTCTGGAGCGAGCTCAGATGATAGAGCCTTTCGAGGTGATTGAAGTGGGACAGGGAGGGTCGACCGACGTTGGTGACGTTTCTTGGGTGGTGCCGACTGCTGGCCTAGGGACGGCGACGTGGGTCCCTGGAACATCGGCACATTCATGGCAGGCTGTTGCTGCTGGCGGCATGAGTATTGGGAATAAGGGCATGATCAACGCCGCTAAGACCCTAGCGTTTACCATGTATGACCTGTTTACCACCCCAGAGCTGATCGATGCGGCGCATGAAGAATTTGATCGTCGCAGGGGTCCGGACTACGTCTATGAGCCACTGCTCGGGGACCGGGATCCGCCTCTCGATTATAGAGCGAGTGTAGTTGGTGGTACGGGAAACAATTGACCGGATCTTTTTGGTGCGAAGCCCTGAGTTAATCGGGTTATCCCGTGAGGGTCAGCTAGGGATAGCCTCAACCAGTCTCGCAAGCTTGGCTTCATAGATGAGGGTGCTCCTAGTGGGTGCGACCGGAACTGTAGGGTCTGCGATTGGTAACGCGCTTGAGTCAGCCGGGGACTCCGTGATTGCGGCTGGGTTCTCGTCAGGTGATCACAGGGTTGATTTGCGGGAACCACGAGCGGTGCGGGCGCTGATTGATGCTGTAGGGCCTGTTGATGCGATAGTGTGCGCAGCTGGTGTGGCCCAGTTCGGCTCGATGGAAGATCTCGACGACGAAGCCTATCGAATGAGTTTTGAGAACAAGCTTATGGGGCAGGTAAACTTGGTGCGTTTTGGTCTCGATACGGTTCTGCCGGGTGGTTCCTTTACGCTGACAAGTGGAACTCTGAGTGTTCGGCCGACCGCAGGTGCTGCGGCTGTCGCTATGGTAGGTGGCGGGATCGAAGCGTTTGTTAGAGCAGCAGCTCTTGATCTTCAGGGTCGATACAGGGTAAACGTGGTAAGCCCAGGATGGGTTGCAGAATCACGACAAGAGGTAGGCCTAGAGCCAATGCCAGGTATCTGGGCACGCGATTTAGCTGAGCATTACGTGTCGTTCGTGCACGGAGATCGAACGGGAGTTGTCGAAGAGGCGGAGTTTAGTCCTTAGGATTTAGCTCTAGGTTTTCTCTAGGGTCGCCAAGGGTATTCGGGCCTTCTTAAGTGCCAGTCTGTCTCTTCCTGAAATGCAATTCCGAAGTCGAGAGCGGTTTGGTCCTCAAAGGGCGATGCGACGATTTGCAGACATAGAGGCATTCCGTCGAGATCGAAGCCACAGGGGATGTTCAGTCCTGGGTGACCGACAAGGTTGGCGATGTAATTCAACCGAGGCGTGTTAATATCAAATTCCTCAGGTGGTTCCCACTCATGTCGAGCCGGGATCGGCCACCCGTCGCTCACTTCTCGCATACCCGCTCCATTTGGCCACGTGGGTGCGATAACGGCATCGTACCTAGACAGAATGTCGTCGGCCTCTCGAGTTAGCTGACTTCGAATACGTTGGGCGGTCAGGTAGTCCGAAGCGGGCATCATCCGGCCCGCCATCCATCCTGCGGCGCGATCTTCATTAAAGGAAAACATGCCGCCCGCCCGCCCGTCGGCGAAAAGCGGTTCGAAAATCGTACCACTCTCGACGGTGACGATGGTGGTGAACAAGGCCCCGGTCGGGTAAGTCGGTAAGTCAATGTCTTCGATTATAACGCCCATAGATCCCCATACATCCAAAGCTGTCTGAAATACTTGGCGGTTGTGATCAGACTGGCTTAACAGGAACTCCCGCCGATGCACGCCGAGTCGTCGGCCACGCATAGAGCCGGGGTCGGCGCGAAAGCTGAAGGGACGATCTGTTGAAGAGTTATCTCGCGGGTCGAATCCGACGATCTGTTCAAGGATATACCCGCAGTCTTCGGCTGAACGTCCGACAGGTCCGATCTTGTCGAGGCTCCACGACAGCGGCATGCATCCGTAACGACTCACTCGGCTGAAGGTCGGGCGTAAGCCAGACGCGCCCACGGAGGACGCTGGAAATACGATTGAGCCCCCGGTTTCGGTTCCGATCCCGAAACCGATCAGGCCAGCTACCGAGGCCGACACCGTCCCACTAGAAGACCCAAAGCTACTGCGGTCTAGCTTCCACGGGTTGAGCGCTGAACTCGTATTTCCTCCTGCGAACTCTCCAAGTGACATCTTAGCCATGAGAACTGCGCCAGCGTCGGCAAGACGCTCTATTACGGCGGCATTTCGTGTTGGTACCCGGTCTGCGAAGATGCCCGAGCCCCAGGTTGTGCGGATACCGTCGGTGTCGAGTAGATCTTTCACTCCGTATGGGATTCCATGAAGGATGCTGCGCCGGCGACCTGCGCGCAGTTCTTCATCGGCTCTCTGCGCGGCCTCGAGGGCGTGATCGCGGGCGATTGTTACCATGGTGGCGAGCATGCCATCATGATCTGGTCGAGGTTCGCTTGGAAGCGAGAAGGGTGGCGGGTCGAGCGCTTCGGCTCGGTCGAGGAAGATGCGGGTGAGCTCGACCGATGTGATTTGCTCTGATGCTAGGAGTTCGGCCTGCTCTCTGACCGTCATGAAATGGATTGGAGTGGACTGCATCAGCCCCTCCGGAAGATGGTGAGTGGCTGTTCATCACCATCTAGGGGGTAGGATCTCAACTGTTGCGAAATCCGAACGCTGCTGGTTACCGCTCGCCTAAGACGCTCAAGTTCTTCGGGCTCCTCATAGAATCCCCCTTGGCCTTGGACGTTTAACAACATACGGACTGTTTCCGTCGAGACTTCCCCTGAATTGGCTACTTGAACACAAGCTTGCTGCCAAGCGACCGCCATCGCGGCGGCACCTGCGCCTGCAATCTTCGTGAATTGTTTACGATCAATATTCATGATGTGACCCCTTGAAGTCTGGGAGCTTGGGTCTACTATGGCCGCCGTCGGCTCATATTTATGAAGCGTGGTTCTAAGGTGAATGACAAGGGAAGCCTGCTAATCCATAGCGGCACTGTGGTGACAGCGACGGGAAGTTCTCATTCGGATGTGCTCGTGCGAAATGGAAGTATAGAGGCTGTGGCGCCCGGTCTGCACGGGGCGGCCGAAGGTGTCGACCGAGTTATTGATGCAACCGGACACTGGGTAATGCCAGGGGGGATAGACACTCACACGCATCTCGCTCACCCGATTGGCCGACTCGGTGTTACTACCGCTGACGACTTTTACACAGGTACGGTAGCTGGCGCTTTCGGCGGTGTGACAACGATCGTCGACTTTGGCTTGCAGGAGCAAGGCGGAACCCTAGGGGAAGCCCGTCGCCAGCGGCTTGCCGTGATCGCACCCGATGCCGTCATCGACTATGGATTCCATCTCATCGTGACTGACGTTACCGAGAGTGTCTTAAGTGAGATGGAGGGGCTAATCAATTCAGGTTTCCCGTCCTTCAAGATCTACATGACCTATGGAGACAAGAAAATCGGTGACGACGACCTGATTCGTCTTTTGGAGGTAACTGCGGAGCACGGCGGACTCATATACGCACATTGTGAAAACGACTGTGCTGTAACTCATTTGATTGAGAGACACCTCGCGGAGGGCAAGACAGGCCCAGCATACCATGCTACCAGCCGGCCCCCGGAGGTAGAGGCAGAGGCGACTAACCGAGCGATTATGCTAGCCGAACTCGCGGGTGCGTCGATCTGCATTGCACATGTGACCTCTTCGGGTGCCGCCAGACATGTTGCCGAAGCTCGAGCGCGTGGTGTGTCTGTGTGGGCAGAGACGTGTCCGCAGTATCTAGTGCTTGATTCTTCCGTATACGACCCTGGGGCAGGGTGTGAAGTGGCTAAGTTCGTCTGTAGTCCGCCGATGCGTGATCACAGTCATGTCGATGCTCTCTGGGAAGCGCTTGGGATGGGCTCTATTCAGCAAGTTTCGTCCGATCATGCCCCGTTCCGGTTCGAGGGTCAGAAGACCGGTGGTTGCGACAACTTTACGCAGATTCCTAATGGATTGCCTGGGGTCGAGACACGCCTTCCGATTGTCTTCACTGAGGGCGTTGTTCGGGGTCGGCTGACGCGTGAGCGTTTTGTGGAGCTTACGTCTACTGCGCCTGCTCGGATCTTCGGCTTGACTAAGAAAGGAAGGATAGAACCGGGAGCTGATGGAGATTTGATCGTGGTTGATCCAGACCGGGAGTTGACGGTAAGTGCTGCCGTGCTTCACTCCGATATCGACTACAGTCCCTACGATGGTATGAAGCTGAATGGATTTCCGACGTGGACGATATCTCGTGGTCAGGTGATCATTGATGAGGGAGATCTTTCCGCAGAGCGGGGGCGAGGGCGCCTAGTTGAGCGGGTCCCGATTAACCGGCCGAGCCTCCCGTGATCGAAATGAGTCCTACTTCTTAACGCAGCAGCTAGCTCCAGCAGCGAGCGCGCCTTGCTAGAGCTTTTCTACCAGGGCTAGGGGAGTAGGTCCGTCCGCACCTCGTCAATGATGCCGTAAAAGCAGCACCATTCGCCCTCCAGTACAGAAGGACGCGAACGCAGTCCGAATACTAAGCCCTCTTCTGGCGCGAGAACTTCAGCAGTGATCTTGCCGTACAGGTCATAGATCCTGCCTAGTGGTGTCCCAGCGGGCATAAGTTTCTCGAAGACCAGCTCGCGGTCGCCTACCCACATTCCGGATGCAGGTGCAAGCAAGGCTTCTTGGTAGCCCATGCGCCATTCTGGGGCGTAGGCTGCTTCGCCTGGCGCCATATTATAGTGACGCATCACGTTCAGGTACCCTGCGGCTAGGTCGTCCGCAATGGTGTGAAAATCGTTCGTCAGGGTCCGGCAATTCCCACCTAGTTCTACGGTCACACCCGCTTTGCCGATTTCTGCCATTTTTGACGAAGGGTTCGCGCCGCCGACCCCAGATTTGAAGACTAGGTCCCATGGCTTTCCCATAGCGGCGGCGAGTTCAAGACTCTGGGGGTTGTCCGCTGCGAAGATCATGTGAGCGAGATAGCTGTGCTCGCCACCCGAGTGCACGGCTATTTGTAGGTCACAACTGTCCTTCATCCCCATCCAGTGAGCCCAAGCGGCTCTCTCAGTCGGGTATCCGTCCGCGCGTCCCGGATACATCCGGTTCATGTCATAGGTAAACGAGTCTAGTGGATCTCCTCGCTTTCCAGCTTCAAAAGCAGGCACGTTCATAGCGGGCACACCGATCACTGTTCCTGAGACCTGATCCGGGTCTAGTTGATCGAACAGTTTAAAGATCGAGAAGGCACCTTCTGGCTCGTCGCCGTGCGTTGCGCCATTGATCCAAAGCCTCGGCCCATCGCTTGAGCCATGGCATACCAAGAGTGGGATTCGCTTGGGTCGGCCATCGGCCTCTACTCCCACTGGCAATGCGGAAGTGCCAATCGTGCCGGCCAGGATGCTGTCACTTCCGATTTCGAATGCTTCTCTCATTGGGACTCTAGTAATGATCCGTTTGGAACAGCCGAGCCAAGGTACCGTTGTTGGCGTTCAGTGTCACTGCGTCCAGAAGACTCTTGCCCTATGACTAAACGCGGCTATACTC
>DLTN01000055.1 GCA_002500925.1 Gemmatimonadales bacterium UBA7835
ATGTCGATATCTGCCCAGGCAACTCAGGTCAATTCCCAGAAACGTCCAGTGAAAAGGTCCACACCGTGGGCGCGTCAGCATCTGGCCGATCTCCCCGGGTCGCCCGCCCGCCAAGGATAGTGATGTACTGGCGCCCATTGATAGCGTAGGTCATCGGCGATCCTGTTCCGCGACCGACTTCTGCTGCCCAAATCTCCTGACCCGAATTCGCATCGAATGCGATCATTCGGTCACCACTCCCCCAGAACACCAGATTCCCTGCAGTAGAGAGCGCGCCTCCGTTCTGTCCCTGAGACTCTACGCGCCAGACTTCATGATTCTCAACCGGGTCCCAAGCTAGAAAGAATGTTCTAGGTCCCTGAATCTGTGGCCGGATCACCCCCTGCCCTCCTCTCAGGACAGTGCCCGTATTCCAAGCACCTTTTGTGTAGTCGAACCCCTCAGTCATTGCGTAGAAGTAGTTGTTATTCTTCGCAGGTAGGTAAACGAGACCGGTCTGACGATTGAAAGCCATCGGTGGCCAGTTATGTGCTCCCGTGGGGCCAGGGGCCAGATAGACACCTTGGCCAGTCTGCCCATAGCGCGCCTCGGGTGTCTCTATGGGGCGGCCCGAGTCATCGATGCCGGACGCCCAAGTAACGTCATCCGCGAAAGCTTCAGCTGAGATAAACTCACCGTTCACCCTATCAATCACGTAAAAGAAGCCGTTCTTAGGCGCTTGAACGATGACTTCTCTCATTTCACCTTCGATCTTAATATCTAGAAGCATGAGCGGCTGCGTAGCCGTATAGTCCCAGTCGTCGCCCGGCGTGGTCTGGTAATGCCAGCGGTACTCCCCCGTGTCTCCGTCTAAGGCCACAATCGAGGACAAGTACAAGTTGTCCCCCCCTCCCGGACTGCGATGATCACGATTCCAAGGCGATCCATTCCCCGTGCCTATATAGAGGAGGTCTAGGTCGTCGTCATAAACCATCGCATCCCAAACCGTGCCTCCACCACCTATCTCCCACCATCTACCATTCCAGGTCTCCGCAGCGACCTCCATAGCCTGGGTCTCAAACCCGTCTTCCGGGTTGCCTGGCACAGTATACGTGCGCCACAGTTGCTCTCCGTCCTCAACGTGATAAGCCGTCACGTAGCCCCGGACACCGTATTCGGCACCGCCATTGCCAATCACGACCTTGTCCCGAAAGACGCGAGGAGCACCCGTGATGCTGTAGTCCTCTCCAGCAGGCGTAGTCTGAACACTCCACACGACGCGGCCATTTTCCCTACTTAGTGCTACTAGTCGTCCATCTAGAAGTCCGACGAAAACCTTGTCTCCATGCACCGCAACGCCACGGTTCACATCTCCGCAGCAAGCCCTTGGGCCACCAGCCTGCTCAGCCGGGATCCCCGGATCCCAGTACCAAAGTTCCCTGCCAGTGATCGCATCAAGGGCAAAGACCGTGCTCATCGGCCCCGTAGCATACATCACGCCATCAACAACTATCGGCGTCGCTTCTAGACGAGCACCCCGACGGGGAATGTCGTAAGTCCACGCGATGCCCAGACGGTCCACGTTGATCGTAGAAATCTGATCAAGCGGGCTGTAGCGCTGCTCCCCCAGATCCCGTCCATGGCCTCTCCATTCGTCATCTGAGGCAGGCGCAGCATCCATGGGGGGGGAGAGTGGCACATGAGCTGAAGACTGGGCCGGTAGATCCTGCATGCCAGACAACCCGGGCGGCAATGCGAGCGGACTTACGAGCACAATACCAAACACGGCCAGCACGATCGCGTCACAGGACAAACACTTCATCGATCAAACTCCGAAAGGGACACCTGATAACATGATAAGCGCTTGGATCTACCAATGCACCGAAACACCTTGAATAATCGGCCCATAACAATCAGCGATTGCGACACATTGATTAGGTACGCATGCTCCACTCCTATACCTACGCCTCCTGAAGCGCAACTTCGATCATGAATAAAGCCCATCACCTGACTTTACTGACGTCCCTCCTCATTCTCACAACTTCGGGGTGCACCAGTTCAGACGCTCCCATTTCCCTCGACTCTTCCGGAATCAAGGCCGCGCTAGCCTCAATTGAACCTTCTGCTATCGAGTACCACATGAGTGTCCTCGCAGATGATTCACTTCAGGGCCGAGCCCCTGGAACTCCTGGCTATGAATCGGCAGCCCGATACGCTCAGACGGAACTCCAGAAGATGGGCCTTCAGCCGGCCGGCGTTAACGGCACCTGGAGACAGGATGTGCCACTGCGCCACAGCACAGTGGTGCAAGACGAGAGCAGGCTTTCAGTCTGGACGCCGGTAGGCACGAAAACCATGACGTATGATCAAGACTTCTATCTGGCAGCTGACCCGGTGCGCGAGGAGGCAGAGATTGAATTAGCTGAAGTTGTATTTGTCGGGTTCGGCGTCAGTGCTCCCGACCTCGGGTATGACGACTACGCTGAAGCCGATGTAGATGGCAAGGTGGTTATGTACCTGAGCGGAGCACCTTCCTTCTTACCGAGTAATGAGCGCGCATACTATTCCTCCGGTGCCACAAAAACTTCCGAAGCGATCAGCCGTGGAGCGATCGGCACGATGACCTTTTGGGCCCCCGATGACCCACGTCTTCGCTGGAATGTGAACGCGGCCCGGTCAAAACGGGGAGCTTATGCCTGGCTAGACCCTAACGGACAGCCTAACCGTGGGCATGACCAGATCCGAGGAAGCGCATCGCTCAACCAATCGGCCGCTGAGGCCCTATTCCAAGGCGCCTACGTGGCTCTCGAAGATGCTATATCATCCGCTCAGTCCGGTACCCCTCAATCGGTGCTTTTAGCTACTAGGGTCTCGATCTCGACAACAACGATCCACCGCAACGTGGAAAGCTGGAATGTGCTCGCCAAGCTAGAAGGGAGTGACCCTCAGCTTAAAGACGAGTACGTCAGCTACGTAGCCCACGCCGATCACTTCGGCGTCGGTGTAAACTTTACAGGGGATGACATCTACAATGGAGCGCATGACAACGCATCTGGAAGCGCTATAGTGCTTGAAATCGCGCGAGCTTTTAAGAGCCTGCCTGAGCCACCACGCCGCTCAGTCCTCTTCATGATTGTGACGGCCGAGGAATGGGGGCTGCTCGGATCAGACTACTTTGTTCAAAATCCAACGGTCTCACAATCAGGACTCGTCGCAAACTTCTCTCTCGATATGCCGTTTCTTTTCCACCCGCTGAGAGACATCGTCCCGTATGGTGCCGAGCACTCCAGCATGGGGGAATCAGTAGCTCAGGCTGCCGAGCACATGGGAATAGCTATTGGTCCAGATCCAATCCCAGAGCAGGTGCTCTTTATCAGAAGTGACCATTACAGCTTCATTCAGCAGGGTATTCCTGCGCTCTTCATAAAAAGTGGCTTTGAGACCGGGGACCAGCGAGACGGAGGAGAGATAAATACGGCATTCCGTCAGGAGAGTTATCACACTCCCTTCGATGACATGTCACAGGCCTTCGACTTCGGAGCCGGCGCGGACCACGCCCGTGTGAACTTCCTGACGGGTTACGTCATCGCCCAGGAAGAAAACCGGCCAACGTGGAATGTGGGCGATTTCTTCGGGGGGCTTTTCGCCGGGAGCTAAACGCAGCAGTCGGATAATCGGTTACTGCGCACCTTCCGCTTCTTATTCCTCGCTAGTCGTCTGCTCCAGAATGACGTTATGTGCCTTGAGTCGCAGTGCGTTGAGGCGTATAAAGCCACGAGCGTCTTCCTGATCGTACCCACCTGCCACATCCATCGAGGACAGCTCCTGATCGTAGAGCGAACTTGTCGAGCTGCGTCCACGGCATATGACGTTACCCTTGAGCAGTCGCACCTGGACTTCGCCGTCAATCAACCTTTCTGACTGACGAAATGCTGCCCGAATGAAGTCCATCTCTGGAGAGAACCAAAACCCATTGTAGATGATCTCTGCGAATCTCGGTGAGAGCATATCGCGCAGGCGAAGTACTTCCCGATCCATGGCGATACCCTCAAGATCACGGATCGCGTGGTGAAGGATCGTCCCACCAGGGGTTTCATAGACACCCCGAGATTTGATTCCAACAAATCGATTTTCCACCATATCGACTCGGCCGATTCCGTGTTCCCCACCCTTGTAATTCAAGTAGTTGAATAACTCGACCGGCTCACTCAAGTCGACACCATCGTGTTCACACACAAGGCGAACCGGCATCGCGTTCTTATAGTGTATGATCAAATCCGTCGGTCTATCGGGTGCATCCTCGAGTGAACGGGTCAGCTTAAACATGTCGTCCGGAGGGATCGCTTCGGGGTCTTCCAGCATGCCAGCTTCATAAGACCGGTGCATCAGGTTCTCGTCACTGGAGTATGGCTTTTCTGCAGTCGCCTCAACTGGGATTGCATGGCGCTGGGCGAAAGCGAGCAGGTCGCTCCGGCCTTGGAAACGACCCAAGAATTCGGGATCTTTCCAAGGCGCTATGATCTCTAGATCAGGAGCTAGAGCAGCAAACGCAAGCTCGAAGCGAACTTGGTCATTTCCTTTGCCCGTCGCCCCATGCGACACCGCCCCAGCGCCCTCAGCAAGTGCGATTTCGACCTGACGTCTCGCAATCACCGGGCGAGCTAGTGCCGTGCCTAAGAGGTAGCGATTCTCGTACACCGCATTACCTGCAATCGCCGGAAAAATGAACTCGGTCACGAAATCCTGCTTGAGGTCTTCCACAAACACTTTGGATGCCCCAGTAGCCTTAGCGCGCTCCGAAACATCAGCAAAGTCGTCTTGCTGTCCCACGTCCGCCACATACGCAATGACTTCGTACCCTTGCTCTTGCAGATCCTTGAGGATGCACGCGGTATCCAAACCTCCGCTGTATGCTAAAACGACCTTTTTCTCTGACATATTCTATTCTTCCCGATTCCGATTTCCGGTTAGTGAAGCCCCGGCTTTATCTAGCTCTGCGCCATATCGGCTAAGTACTCGCGCATAGCAACCATGCGCTCCTTAGAACCCGGCCAATCCGCTGCGACTGCCTCCACGTTCGTTAAGCGAGGACGAAATCCAGAGCTCTCTCGGAGATCGTCAATCATATGCTCAAGCTTGCAGAATACAGCCAGCATCTCACCACTCGCATCATAGAACATCGCCCGATCGATCGCTCCATGGACAACAAAGGAGGCGGCCATTTCCCAGTAACTTAGGACCATACGGACGTAGGTGGCGCTCTCCTCAGTCTGCATCAGGGAGGAAACGTCGTCGAGCGAAGCAGGATTGAATGAGCGAATGTACCAGTGTCTCGCTTCTCGCATCTTCTCTTCGCGACGCAGGTCGTAAAGTTTCATCAAGGACTGCGCACTCTCGTGTGGGGTTGCCATTCGGGCCTCTAGGTATCGAAAACGTGATGTGGCGACATGGTTTAGCAAGCGGACTTTGTGTACCGAAAGCGCACCATGATAGCCGGTGAATCGGAACTAGGCACCGCCTCGACGGATCATGGCTCGCAGGACTTGATCGATACGCTCCAGACGAGATCCCTCATCCTGAATCTCGAGTAGCCGCTGGTGCCACGGAAACTCCATCTGCATCGCCTGGGCTAGCGAGTATGAGAGTTCTGAGTGGACGCTGAGCTCATCCAGATGATCTGGCCGATCAGGAAGAAGATCGAGGAGCTCATCTAAAAGCTGCACCGATTCCCCCCTTCTGAATTCCATCTCTTTACCCCGCATTGCGGAAGCATCCTTGTAATCGGTAACGATCGCCTCGAAGTAAAGGGACTTTTGGTCTAATCCCTCGTCGATTGCGAAGCGACCTGCGCCCCGAACGATCAAAATAAATCGGCCGTCTTCTAATTCCTCGTGCTGCTGGATCTCAGCCAAGCAGCCGACACGGCCTTCCTCACCCAGAAACGGGCCCTGCTCGTCCCAATCGTGGAAGATCAGTCCGAAGTTCCGATCGGTCTTGAGCACGTCGGCAACCATTTCTCTGTAGCGCTGCTCAAATACATGGAGCGGCATGACCGCACCCGGCAAGAGTACTACAGGGAGAGGAAAGAGAGGAAGACGGTAGCGGTTCTCAGGCATCGAATGGAGGGTAAGCAACAAGGGTGAGGCGATGTGTAATTTGCAGCGAGATCTTATCCTTAAAGAATGATCGACAATGAAAAG
>DLTN01000095.1:0-16172 GCA_002500925.1 Gemmatimonadales bacterium UBA7835
GGCTTCGAGTCTAGAGATTTCAAGGCGGAAGGGCCCTTCTTGCTTGTCCGTCACCATTAATCCGATTTGCTGGACTCGTGAAGGGTTCAGAGCTCTTGCGTTTCGCGGAGCAAAACCTCGGAATATCGGTTGAAATTGCTCGAGGGGTATTTCGATGGTAGTCCATGTATCCGCTGTCGTTTCAAAGCTTACAGCGTAGGCGACCCCGTCCCAGTTTCGGCCCATACGGAGTCGAAGTTGATAACGCTTACCGTCGCCTCGCACTCTCAGGACAACCGTCGAGGCTTTTGAGAGAGCACCTTCGTTGATCCGAGCACGCACCGATGCGAAACCACCGTTGTTCTCAAGAGACAAGTGGCCTTCAAAAATCGCTGCGTCATCTGAAGCGGGACGGATTCGGCTGCTTGAGACTCCACCCATGACTCCGTCGTTCACGACGAACCAGTCTGACACCGCATCAGGTTCGAACGAGAGGATTGTGCGCTGTTCTGTTTGGCCCTCTAGCACGCCGAAAGAAAAGACCGACAGAAGTAGTAGTGGCGCAAAGCGTGAAGATTGAGTGCGGACTGTTGAGTACAGTTTCTCTCGCAAGGATGAGTCCTCAAGCGGGGGTGGTATTCGCTGAGATTGCAGCTGCAGGTGTGGCCCTCAGTACTCGGTCCTTCGGCGATGGACTACTGTCAATTAAAGGCTCAGCGGCAGAAGTCGAGTCGTTAGTGGCGAAGGTCCAGTAGATCATAGCGGTCATCGTGGCACTGGCAGTTCCGTTACCCAGTGCAAGGGGTAGACGTCCAATTGCGTCGATGATGCCGGGGTAGAAAACCCAATCGACCGCCATCGTACCCACAGTGAGGAGACCTAGGGTGAACACGAACAAGCCGGGCCCACTGCCAGGGATTATCGACCGAGAGTAGGCTCTTGTGACAAGGCTTCCTATTCCGATGAAGGCCACCAAGTGCACAACCGAATAGATGGCGAGCGCGTCGAGGCGGACAGTTGTCACGTCGGCCGGGGCAGTGTCGAACAGAACGACCTGACCCATCAGTGAGGGGGTATGCAAGATTTGTCCAGCGAGAGCATCAGCAACCAGGAAGAAGAGAGCGATTGCGGCGCTGGCATAAGCTCCGGAAAGGATCGAGGCAAAAGCTACATCGCCGGGCTTTGTCGAGATTGGCATGAGTTGTTATTGGTTTAAGTATTGTTCAATATATTTTCACATATACTTGAACAAAAAGCAACATTACTCTTAATTAGTCCATCGTGTTTAACAATTCGGGACCAAGAGCAAGCAGATGAAAATTCTCGTAACTGGCGCCACTGGATACATCGGGGGTCGCGTGATTGAGCGCCTCTTAGAAGATGGGCATCAGGTACGGGTGCTGACACGAGACCATGACCGTGCGCTGGCTCGCCCTTGGGGTGATCGCGTTGAAATCCATGTGGGTGATCTTCTGTCGCCGGAGTCCTTGGAGGCGCCTATGCGCGATGTCGACATCGCGTATTATCTGGTGCACTCGATGTACGGCGGAGCGGATTTTGCAGAGCAAGACCGTCGCGCGGCCCAGCACTTCGTCGCGGCAGGACAGCAGCTTAAGCAGGTCATCTATCTAGGGGGTATCGTCCCGCCTTCCAAGAGAGGCATCACAACCTCTCTGCACCTGCGAAGTCGAGCCGAAGTAGGCGCCATACTGCGAGACGGTCTTCCCACGACTGAATTCCGTGCCGGCCCAATTATTGGCAGTGGGTCAGCGTCCTTTGAAATGGTGCGCTACCTGACGGAGAGGCTGCCCGCGATGGTGGCACCGCGTTGGATCTTGAATCAGGTTCAACCGATTGGTGTGAGTGACGTCCTCGAATACCTGATCGCGGCTTTAGGACGTTCAGATGCGCTAGGGGTAATCGACGTGGGTTCCGAGCCGGTGTCCTTTCGTCAGATGATGATGATATACGCCGCGTCCAGAGGCTTGCCGAGGGTCATTGTTCCGGTGCCGGTGCTCGCTCCGAGGCTCGCGGCGCTTTGGGTGGGGTTCATCACTCCTATCCCGAATGCTCTCGCTGTGCCTTTGGTGGAGGGTGTGGTCGAGCCTGTTGTCGGAGATCGACAGAGGGCCCGGTCACTGTTCCCGGAGATTGAGCCCATGCCCTACGAAGCAACGGTTCGATTAGCGTTGGAACGGATTCGAGGAGATGAAGTGGAGACACGGTGGACGTTTTCTGGCCAAGACGATGGTGTGCGTTTAGTCGATCGAGAGGGTGTGGCACGCGAGGTGCGTTCCAGATGGGTTGCGGCCGATATCGAGTCTACGTTTCGGGCTTTTTCTTCGCTTGGTGGCAAGCGCGGTTGGAGGGTCTGGAACTGGGCTTGGAAAATCCGAGGGTTGCTGGACCAGTTGGTAGGTGGTCCGGGACTTAGAAGGGGGCGACGGCATCCTGAACAGGTATACCCAGGGGAAGCGATCGATTTCTGGCGTGTAGAGGAGGTTCGGGCACCTTTCATCCTTCGATTACGAGCCGAGATGAAGGTTCCGGGGGAAGCTTGGCTTCAGTTCGAAGCGGCAGAAGAGGGTGAGGGTACGCGCTTAGTACAGACAGCTTTCTTCGCGCCCACTGGATTCCTTGGTTGGGCTTACTGGTACGGGATTTACCCCTTCCATTCGCTGATATTCAGTGATCTCGTAAACGCGGTCGCGGACGACGCTGCGTTATTTGCGAAAGAGGCTCGAGGGAGCACAGGTCCATCAATCAAATCGGATAAGACAGAGCGGGAGGTAGTGTGAAAGGCTTTCATCCAATCGCCGTGCTTCTATTCGGCCTGACTGCTTGCGGTGGAGGGACATCACCGAGTGGGGGAACAACGCCAACACAGCCTGTTGTTCCGGTTCCAACTTCGATAACGATTTCGCTATCCAGCGTGACACTCACATCGCCTGGAGAGGTTGCCTCCCTGACGGCTACAGTGAAGGACCAAAGCGGTGCCCCAATGTCAAGTCAAACTGTGACATGGACTTCTTCGGATGAGGGTGTGGTGACAGTGTCGAGCGGCACCGTGACAGCCGTGGCTAACGGAAGTGCTACGGTCACGGCAACCAGTGGATCACTGAGTGCACAAGCTTCAGTGAAGGTCGAGTCCTCATCGCCACCACCTTCTACCGCGAACGTTACCGTTAACGATAATGTCTTCAATCCGTCAGCCACGACGATAGCTCTTGGGGGTCAAGTCACATGGACATGGTCTGGCTCTCAGCAGCATAACGTGACCTTCCAGTCGGGAGAGAGTTCAGCGACTCAGACCTCAGGAACATTTTCTCGCACCTTCAGCGCGGCGGGATCGTTCTCCTACCAGTGTACCGTTCACTCGGGGATGCAGGGCTCTGTATCCGTGGATTAGATGCCTGCATCCAGATATGAAGATAGGAACCGTTGCCTTCTCGTCCCGTTCAAGCCCATTGTCCGAAAGCTTGGATAGCTATGAAGGCATTCAGTAAAAGAAGGACTGCTGCCGGCACCATTTCGAAGAAAGAATCACGCACCTTCACACGCACAGCGAGGCCGAGCAGCATCAAAACAGACAGCCCGCTGGCGCTCAAGAAACTAAGTGTTGGTAACAAGTAACCGGCTAAGAGTCCTAGTGCACCCGCGACCTCGAGTGCACCGATCAACCTTCGAAAATGAGGAAGACCGTATCTCTTGAACTCTTCGACCATTCCGTCGGCGAAGAGACAAGCCAGTCCGTAATAGAGAAACAGAGAGATCGAAAGAGCATTAGCAAAGTGGTACCCTAGGCCCATGGGCTGCTCTGCTGCATTTTAGAAGTCATTCTAACTTTCTGTGCCAATGCTCGAGGAGATTTCTGTGCCGGAGTTTACCATCCTTACCCTGCTTCAAATAATTGTTGGTCTTGGACTCCTGAATGTGTGGCTAATCCGAGCCGGGTCCGCAACAGACTACAGAGGAGGAGAGGCCACGACCCTCAAAGAGGAGTTCCAGGCTTACGGTTTGCCGGACGGCGCTTTCTACTTAGTAGGGGCCATGAAGATCGGAGCCGGCGTAACCTTTTTGGCGGGCCTCTGGGCCGAACTCCCTGTTCGTTCCGCTGCCGGAATCGTCGCACTGCTCATGGTGGGTGCACTAGCGATGCACGTTAAAGTTGGGGACCCACCTAGACGGTCCCTGCCCGCGGCTTTGATGCTCATGATGTGTTTGGCGATCTTTTACCTCGCGTAGGCCTACAGCCTCGCGGGACTGAAAAACACAGAACCCGCCTCTCTTAATCAGGGGGGGCGGGTTCTGTGTCTAACTGGTCTTTAATCCAGAAGAAGATCAATCAGCCCAAGCATTTGAAGGTGTTTAGCAGCGTCTCGAGTTGGATCATGTATTCGTATTTCTCTTTTCCTGGGGCGTAGAGCCAAGCATCAAGAAGGTATGTGCGGTCTTGGGAATCGCAGGTTACCACCCGTGTGATGAGAGGACCGCCTGCAGGCCAGCCGCGATCCGGTGGATTCCGCCATTGAGACTGAAACTCGTACGAGGGGATTCCGTTTAAATCCACGAGACGTTCTACGAGGTCTTCGGGGACGACTACCTGAGGTTCAGTGTAATGCGCCTCGGCCATTTCGTTTCGCCAAGCAACCACACGGTCTTGTCCTAGTTCATCCGAAGCAGGGGTGATCCAAGTCACTCCGATCTGCCGGATCAGTTCTGACGGGTCAGGATTATCGTTACGGAAGATGTAAACGGAGTCCCTCGTCTGCCATCGATACACCGTCGGCAACATCATTGAAAAACCCGCTTTCAAGGAAAGTGTGTCCGCTAAAGCAGAGTCTGTGCCCGACATGTACATGCGATTCTGCGCGTATCTTCGAAACTGGCCGTCGAGCAATTTGTTTACTTCGGGTAAGTAACGAAGCAAGTCAGGGCGATCCCACTCCTGATCCATCAGTATTAAGGTGATTGTCTGGCCCCTAGACCACACATCGTAGACCTGATGAATCCCGTTCTCGGTGATTGGTTCACGAGCGTCCTCCAGTACTTCTTGCACCCAGTAGTCGTCCCGGCTGCCAACGACGACCATTTGGCGGAAGCGTCTCAGGTTTCCCCAATACGCCGCCCCAGGTTCTTGGTACGTAACCGTAAATGTTTTTTCGGCACGAACCGTAGTGACGGTCGGTTCTAGCGCGCTGTACACGTCATCCTGGACTTCGGCCCACGCTTCTGTGGACATCACTGCGATGATGCTGTTGGCATCGCCATAGCTGAGCGGCACCTCGTTGCATGCGGTAAAGGCTAGAGCCGACGCGATGACGAAGACGGGCCGAGACAGGCTACGTGCCATGATCATGGAATCTCCTAGAAGCGTGTTCATCGATTAAGATGATAGTTGATCGTAGTACCTCCGTGGGGGTCTAGGTTCGGAATCAGGTCTTATAGAGTGCCCAGATTCCGTTCTAGAAGTGCTCTTGGATTAGGGTTCCGGCCCATAAACTCCAGGAATAGGGTGTCGGGATCATCGGAGTCCCCGCGTGACAGGATTGAGTCTACGTAAAGGCGTCCCGTTTCGCGGTTGAAAATCCCCTCGTTACGGAAGCGCGTGAAAACATCGGCGTCGAGTACTTCGGACCACAGATAGCTGTAATAGCCCGCAGCGTAGCCACCTGCAAAAAGATGGGTGAACGAGGTGAGGATATGGAATTCGGCAAACTCGGGCTCAGGTGCGAAGTCTGTGAACCTTGAACGGGCGAACTCCATCACCTCGTTACCCTGAACGGCGTCGAGTTCATCGCTGACCGGTTGTCCTTCCGCATCACGGCGCAGCTTCCGAGCCAGCTGTTCGTGAAGTTCTAGGTCTATTGTCCCTAGGGCGAGCTGGCGCATTTGAGCCCAGCCGCCGACGAACTGTCTTGCGGCTATGAGCCGTGAGTAGAGCTCTTTAGGTAGTGCTTCGCCGGTCTCGTTATGCTTGGCTAACAGGTCGAGTGCTTCACGCTCCCATGTCCAGTTTTCCATGAGTTGGCTCGGTAGCTCGACCCAGTCCCACGCTACGTGAATTCCTGCTCGAGACGGAATCGGCACTCGAGAAGTACAGTGGTGAAGGAGGTGGCCGAACTCATGAAAGGTGGTTTGCACCTCTCTGTGTGTCAGGAGCGCCTGATCTGCTCCTTCCGGAGGGGTGAAATTGCCACACATGACCCCTAGGTGCGGAGCGAAGTCGATCTGGGTGGGGCCGCCCGTGATGAAATTGTTCATCCACGCGCCCTGGCGTTTCTCTTTGCGAGGAAACCAGTCGGTGTAAAATGCGCCGAGCATTGTCCTCGATTCGTCGTAGATCTCGTAGAAGCGGACATCCTCGTGCCACACCTCGTCGATCTGCTTCTCTTCGATACGGAACCCAAACGTCCTATGGACGATTTCGAACATGCCCTTTAGGACCTGATCAAGAGGGAAATAAGGACGCAGAGCCTCGTCGTCGATGTCGTAACGAGCCTTGCGAAGGTCTTCCGTCACAAAGGCCACGTCCCAGGGTTTTAGGGTGTCGAGACCGAGGGATTTAGCGTGACCTGAGAGTTGCTGGACATCCCGCTGCCAGTAGGGTTGTGTCCTCTCCGTAAGGTCTCGTTCGAACGAGACAGCCCTGACAGCGGTACCTGCCATCCGATCTGCAAGAACGTAGTCGGGAAACCCCCGATACCCCAGTATGTGCGCTATTTCGTCACGCATCCGAAGAATGCGAGCGAGTAGAGGGCGATTGTCGTGTTCTCCTTCGCGGCAACGCGTCGTATAAGCAACGAAGACTTCACGACGCAGTTCAGAATCTCTGCAATGCTTGAGGATCGGTTCGACCGAAGGATAGTCGAGGGTAAGAGTCCACCCTTCGTTACCGTTCTCACTAGCTCGCGCACTGAAGCGTCGTTTGGCGGCTTCGGGTATTCCGTCGAGCCGGGACTCATCAGTTACTAGCAACGACCACGCAGCGGTTGCGTCAAGTACGTTCTCACTGAACTTCTGCTGCGTCTGCGCTAGCTCTATCTGTAAAGCCTGCAGGCGGTCTTTACGTTCGGCCGGGAGGTTCGCTCCGGCGCGCCTGAATTCGCTGACCGTCTTGTTTAGATGGCGCTGCTCTATTCCTCTGAGAGCTTTAGCCTCATCTGTGTCCTCGAATGCCTCAAGCCTCTTCCAGAGGTCGGGGTCGAGAGGAATACTGGACCAAAACGCCGAGATTTCCGGCAAGATATTGTTGTATGCGTCTCGAAGTTCTTTCGTTTCGGCTACAGAGACTAGGTGGCCGAGGGGCGCGATACGTCTCGAAAGCTTCTCAAGTGCGCGATCAAGCCGGCCCAGAGTGTTATCCCAGGATGCGGCCCCGACCTCGTCTGATACGGCATCGACTGCAGCCTGTGCATCAGCAAGAGCTTGCCTGATTCCCGGCTCCACGTGTTCAGCCTTGATCGCATGGAAAGGGATCCGATAGGCTTCGGACAGCAATGGATTCGATTTGGTCGTCATGGCCCCTGACATGGTAGCGTTGTGGGAGTGAGCAAAGGTATCTGTTGGGCTAGCGGGTTCCAGAGCCCCTTGCGATAAGAATCCGTTGACTTTGTGTCCAACTGATTTTTTCTTGGGCGGATATCCAACTATGGTCCTTCATCAAACAGCTCAGATTGAAGGCCAAATCCCTAAAACTTGAGGCTAAATAAATGTCAGGGCTTGCAACTCCGCACCGGATCACCGGAGACATGGGTGGTCTGCTTTCGGATGGTTCGGACGACGACGAGGTCGAGGGCGAAGTCTGGGATGACGAAGAGGAGGATTGGGACGACGAAGATTGGGACGACGAAGAGGACGAAGAAGATGACGGGGTTAATCCCGATGATGAACCGGACCTCTGGATGGGTGATGAGGAAGAAGACCATTGATTCTTGCTGAGGAGAAAAACGGACGTTGCAGGTGTTAGTGAGACTGCTAGCGTCTGCTAGTATCGCTTTAGCGGGAGTGGTGACGTTTCCATGTCAGGCTTGGGCTCAGGCGATCACTGGTCCGCTGGTTGACGCTGAATGGTTGGCTCGTCGCATGGGTACTCCTAGCGTGCTGATACTCCAAGCGGAAATGAGTCGGGAACCCTATGAACGGGGACATATTCCTGGGGCACGCTTCCTAGACATGACCCGCTTCGTATGGGACGGAGAACCTGCATGGGGAACTGAGTTGCAGCCGTCAGAAGTGATAGGAGGCACTTTACGTTCTCTCGGCCTACACGATGGTGTCGAGCACGTCGTGTTGTACGCTACAAACCCACTTTTTGCTTCACGCGCCTTCATGACAATGGAGGTGATGGGTTTTCAAGAGAGGGTGCATGTTCTCGACGGTGGGCTGGTTGGTTGGATCTCCTCAGGTCGAGAGGTCACAACTGAGGAGCCACCGGTGGCTGGCGGGGGCACCCTGACTTTAGGTGTAAGAGATGATGTACTCGTTTCGGCAGATTGGATTCACGATCGTCTCGGGGAAGACTCGATTGCCCTAGTGGATGCGAGACCGAACGACGAGTACACCGGTGAGGATGGAGGGCTCGGGGATGGTGCGAATCCTGGTCATATCCCTGGTGCACATCAGATGTACTGGGAAGAGTTGATCGAGAGCCGAGAGTCACCGTACATGCGCGACAGATCGCAGCTTGTCACCCTGTTCGATGCTGCTGGTGTGCAGGATGGAGACACAGTCGTTGCATACTGCATGGTTGGCTGGCGGGCCAGTTACACATATCTCGCAGCTAGACTTCTTGGATACGATGCAAAGTTCTATGATGGGTCGTGGCGTGATTGGGGAAAACGGGCCGATCTTCCGTCGGTACTTGGGCGCGACCCTGGAGGGCAACGCTGAGGCACGGCTGCACGAGCGGGAATCAGCGATGTACTTTCTGTGCCCGATGGGGGCTCAGCTGAAGCACTTCCGAAACTTCGTGGGGTAGGGACTCGCATGTATCAGATGACGCCCTGGGTCACCCGACTCCTGATAGCAAACATTGGGATCTACCTCGTCTTGTCTGGGTTACCCTCCCAGCTTGGAAATTCAATCGCGAATGCGCTCGTTTTCCGACCAGGTTCGGTGCTACAGACCCCGTGGACTCCCGTCACGTACATGTTTCTTCATGCAGGGTTCGGCCACCTGTTTGGAAACATGATCGGGATCTTCTTTTTCGGTCCGCGTCTGGAGCATCGTCTAGGTGGGAAAGGGTTTTTGGCCCTGTACTTCGTCGCCGGCATAGGTGGCGCGTTCTTTGAATCGGTGCTTGCACTCTTTGTGGGGCCGGTCTCTATGGTAGGTGCGTCGGGCGGTGTGTTCGGGATCTTGGCTGGCTTTGCGTATTACTGGCCGAGGGACACGATCCTGCTGTTCCCGATCCCAATCCCTATTCAGGCGTGGCTACTCGTGAGCCTGTATATGCTGTGGTCTCTTTATGCCGGCCTGAGTGCTGCTCGTTTAGGCGGCGGGGTAGCACACTTCGCTCATCTGGGCGGGGCTGTCATAGCATTGGGATTCCTGCGGTGGTCAGCATGGAAACGTGGATCCGCGAAGCGTGACTTTACACGGGCAATGGAGGCCCCTTCGAGTGGTAGAGATGTCGTCAGTGAGAAAATGACTATCGACAGTTGGAAGGGGATCGCTATCGAGGCACTGCATGAGTTGAATCGGGAAGAGGTCGAGCGCTTGCTCGATAAGGTGGACAATGGAGGTGCTGACTCGTTAACTCGTGATGAACGAGCCTTCATGGATCGAATGGCGTCGAATTGAAGGCCCAAAGCGAATCTGCATGCCGTCGTCCCCTCTTTGATCAGAGTCTTGAGGCTATGCCTCTTGGGAATAACGACTTTTCAATAACGGTCGCCCCATGAACGATTCGGGATCGTATCCGATACCCGGACGTATCCATCGCGTCGAAGATGTCATACAGAGAAGTCGCTTCATCACAACGGTGGCCCACGCTCCCGATCCAGATGCAGCTCACGCCTTCGTTGCTAGCATTCGCGATGAATTTTCAGACGCGACCCATAATTGCTGGGCGTTCGTAGCAGGTCCTCCCGGAAGTACATCTCGAATTGGGATGAGCGATGACGGTGAACCTCATGGGACCGCAGGCAGGCCAATGCTAACGGCTCTACTACATTCAGCTGTAGGGGAAGTCGTTGCGGTGTCGACACGCTATTACGGCGGGACCAAGCTTGGCACAGGCGGCTTGAGTCGGGCCTATTCCGGTGGTGTCGTTACTGCACTGAAGCAGATGCCTAGAGAAGAGAAAGTGGATCGGAGGTCGGTTTCTCTTACGCTCAGCTACTCGGACGTCGACTCAGTCCAACGGCTGATTGAACAGCGGGAATGGGTGCTAACCGATGAGGTGTTCGGGTCGGATGTCCGCTTGGAGATTCTCGTGCCAGCGTCTGAGATTGAGCAGGTCCATGCTCTGATCGCTGACCAAACACGTGGCTCGGGAATCGTTGAGGTAGGAACTTGAGGACTAGGTGCGTGCGCGTAGCTCCCCGGAGCACTTCTTCAGCGAGTCAGCTACCTGTACCGGGCGGTGGCGGTGTGATCATGATGTGCGCGCCTGCTGTTCCCGGGAACATGAGCCAAGGCGCCCCCGGCTCTATTGGTTGCGCTGAGAGACCTGTCGACTCGATCGTGGCCCATGGTGTGTAAAGAACCCAGCGTGTAAATGAGTTCTCGACCGTTCCGGCGTCAGGGTCAAAGCCCTCTCCTGTAGTGACATACAGAGTCGCTGGCGCCCCAGGCATCGATAGTGTTCCGGCATCTGCCTCGGCCCACCGCGTTTGTGCTAGCTCGCTGGCGTCGGTGACACCTTGGGCTCGCAGCTCCCTACCGCGTGCCATGAACGGCTCGAGTGACTCATGATAGCAGGCGACACTCCAGCCGTCTTGGTTAGGATCATCTGCTAGGCAGATGAGTTGACCCTGTCCTTCGCGAAGCATCGTCATTGCGCCGTCCTCTCCAAAGCCCAGAACTGTCGCACCCCCTCGATCTACTTCCGGGGCTGCCTGAAGAGCACCGGCTATTTGAATGGAGACGGCGGGCGTTTGCGCTATGAGAGCGCTCGGACCTACGAATAGAGTCGTGGTCAGCAAGATGAGCGTTGAAGCGGTGAGAGCTCTTTTAATTGAAGCAAGCAGAATGGTATCTAGCGGCATCGTGGAGAGGACCAGTATTAAAGGTTTGCTTGGGCTGAAGCGGTCAACTTCTGCACTCGGGAGCAGAACATCAAAATAAGGTAGAAAGGTGAGGGAGTCTGAGGCATTGCGCGAGATCTGATCGCCTGAGGCTTGTCGACGGAGCTTGCGCTGTCCACGTTGTCATGGGACGAGGGGACAGGGTACACACACGTCGACTGGATCGGGACATGAAGCACACTACACTAGCGCTCGTAGGAGGACTCGGGGCGGTTACACTGCTCGTCGGCTGCGGAGGCCAAGATATGGAAGGATTCCCGACAAGCGACGGGTCTCAGGAACAGGTCATTGCGAGGGCTGCTTCGTACGAGCTTGACACAGAGTACGTAGCACCGCCGGGCGACCCTCTACACCATCACACAGCAGGCTTTGCGAAAATCCTCTGCTCAGGTGTCTTCATCACTGGTCTGGATGCCGATGACACCGCAGCGAATATGGGCGGGTTTATCTCACCCTTCGATGAACGCCACCACGTCGTTGACACTGTTATCGACTATGAACGTCAGACGGTCTCGCTCACTCTTCCTGATGGAGTGACCCGCACAGCCCAGAGGTATGGAAATCAGGGTTGTGTTCCTCACCCAATCGGCGAGTCAGATGTGTATTTCACGCCGACGGAGGTGGAGCGAAACCTCCCGCCTGCGGCAACGACGCCTTGGCCGATGGGTGACGTAGTTTCGGATGAGCCATGGCCTGCTGAGCTCGACATGGAAAAGGTGGAGCAGGCGTTAGATGCTGGTTTCGGACCTCCGGAAGCGCGCACGCTTGGCTTGGTAGTGACGTACAACGGCCGCATTCTTGGCGAGAGGTATGACGATGGAGTTGATATGCATACGCCGCTTGAGAGCTGGTCGATGACAAAGAGTTTGACCGGCACGCTGGTAGGTGTGCTGATTGAGCAGGGCGTATACGACCTGTGGCAGTCTGCTCCGATCCCAGAATGGCAGGGCGAAGGTGATCCGCGGCAAGAGATTCGTATCGGCGACATCATGAGGATGTCGAGTGGCATCAGAATCAATGCACCTTCTGATCCGGACTACAATCCGGATACGTACGCTGATCACTATTATCTATATACCGGCACTGTAAACTCCTACGAGTACGCTGCAACCCGCCCTCAGCAGTGGCCCCCGAATACAATCGGCCGTTACAGAAACACGGATCCAGTACTGGCCAGCTACCTGGTCCGGCTTGGAGCAGAAAGTGCGGGGATGGATTACCACTCGTTCCCGCAGCAGCACCTGTTCGACCGGATCGGGATTCGGGACGGACTTATTGAGACCGATCCGTACGGAAACTTCCTCGGTCAGGGACTAGCCTTCATGCCTGCGCGAGATTGGGCGCGTCTTGGAAACCTTTATCTCCAAGACGGTGTCTGGAACGGAGAGAGGATCCTGCCGGAAGGCTACGCGGAGTATGCTTCGACAGTCGCTCCGGCGTGGGACGCTGATGGACGCCGTGTTTACGGAGGTGCGTTCTTCTGGGTCAACGGAGAAGGCGGTCTCGGTATTCCCGAGACGGCGTATCGCATGCTGGGAGCTGGTGGTCAGAGTACCACCATCATACCAACTCACGGACTCGTGGTCGTGAGGTTGGGTAAGTATACGGGTTCGGGACCCGGAGCCGATGCGCTCGAGGAGGCATTCGGTCTCTTGATGGAAGCTGTGCCGCCCGTAGAGTGATAGAACCAGGCCGGGGTCGGGTGCGCTCAGCGCCCGACCCCGCGCAGGGCAGCTTCGATCACTTCGAGTTCGTCACTCCACGCTACTCGCCATCCTTTGGGAGTCGAGCGGAGCTGCATGACTTTGACTTCTGGCACTGCACCGCTAATACGTGCGAGGGTTCGATATACGGTGTGTGCCACCCCTCCTTCTTCGCGCACGCTTCCGATCACACTGTCGTCACGATCGTAGAGGGCATGCATTAGACCGGGCATGTCATCGATAACGGCATTGATCGACCGCTCGAATACCTCAAAAGCACTAAGATCGGACATTCCTGTTGAGTCGCTCTGCACTAGATATTCGCGTAGTTCGCCACTCGAATCGGCGTTTGCGATCATGGTTACCGTGAACTGGAAGCGCTCGAGTGCCTCAGCATCAAGGAATTGAGCAACCGTGCCCCAGCGGATTGCCCTGACGGATCGAAGGAAGAGTGTGGCAGTCTCATCAGGGGATCTGGTTGCTTCGTTAATGGTGACTTGGGCACTGGTCGGTGATCCGAGCGAGCTCATCGCCATGACAATCACCCAGACGAGAGGAGTTGCCGAGCCGCATTTTGGGAGTCGGCAGCTGTCGGGTGACTGACTGTTTGTCATGTGCTGGGACCTCTGCAGGTAGTGGCTAAAAGGCCAGAAGCTTAGTCACCTTAAGTGTGACACCCCGCTCGAGTAACCGCTCTGAAGTACCGACTGCTAGGCTCCGCCGCTCGGTGTAGACCAAAAACAGATCCGACAAAGGCGAATGGATCAGATTGATCCTGGCGTTTGATATAAGCTCCTCGGTGGCTCCGTTGTATTGGACGAAAGCGAGGAAGAAGGCCTTTGTGTTGAGAGCGTAGCGAAGTCGGGCCCTGTAGATGTCTGCGCTGAAATCGAGGCCGCTGAGTATGAGGTCGTTCCTTTGGCCACCTACTTCAAGAGACACATGTTCGTTCGGTCGGAACGTGATGTCTGCGGAATAAGAGGTGCGGGAACCATCGTAGAAATCTCCGGACTGGACCTGCCCGGAGAAGAAAATCGGCAGATCTCCTCTAGTAGTTAGCCGGATACTTGGTTCGACCCATTCGTAAGTCCCAGGCTCGATCGGAACACCACCGATCGTTGTTGTCTCAAAAAGACGCTCATGTCGGTCCCGAACGCTGGCTGAGATCTGGCCTCCTGCGAGGAAGGATACGACTGCTCCTGCCTCGACTCCGCGTGTTTCTATCGCGTTATCCAGATCTGTGTATACGTCCAAATCGATGTAAGGGTTAATTTCTCGGATACCAAAGCGGTTCACCTGGGGGTGGATCCCCACTGTTGTGAAGTATCGGCGCACCGCTGTTCGATCAATGAACCCGGTCTCTGGACTAAATCCGTCTCCAACATGCTTGAACAACGCCGACATGTTCCAGAACGGATTTCGCCACGCTGTCTGGAACATTCCGGTATTAGCATCTGATCCGACTGGCGAAGAGTCGTCTGTTCTGGCCCAATATCCTGACATCAGGACATTCGGAGCTAGCTGCACGTTCGCATCTATCCCATATGAGCGATTGTAAGCGGACCGCTCTGATCCATCTTGCCCCTGCCGGTTGATGAACATTCCACCGATCGTGGCGTTGCCGAAGGTGCCCTTAGCTCTTGCGACGGCGAAGTTTTCGGCTGAGTAGTCGGATCCGTCTGACAGGCCATCTAAGGAGCGTGTCTGCATGTCGAGCAGGCCAACCTCAAACCGATCTCCGATTCGTCCTGTAAGGCGCGCTCCGCCAGCAATTGGAAGGGGCTGACGCGTGCTCGAAAGCCCTATCCGGCGCGAGTTAAAGAGACGAAAGTTTCTCGGACTGCTGCCTGTGCGGTAATTGCGAATTGCTGTGTCTTGAAAGCCGAACGTTCCCTCGTTCTCCAAGAAGAAATCGCGCCGTTCAGGAAAGAAGAGCGAGAAGCGACTCAGATTGACTTGCTCTTGATCGACCTCGACTTGGCTGAAGTCGGTGTTCACGGTCAGGTCGAGAGTCATACGGGGCGTCAGTCCCCATTTAGCATCGATTCCGACATCAGCATGCCGTTCAGGGGATGGATATCGAGCACCTGTGACCTGGTCTCCGAGGGTGTAGGGCTTGATCCAGAGATTCCGTCCGCTAGGAAGATCCTGAAGCCCTTCGAGAGTCCCGGCTAGAGAGAATTTGTAGACACGGTATTGGAGTGGAATCGGCGCCCAGATTGCGTCCTCGTTCCTACGCCGTATCCGGCGTGAGAAGTTGATGCCCCACACCTGATCTCCGATGACTGGGTTGAAGCGCATCGTCGAGAACGGTAGCTCCATTTCGACAACCCATGTCGAGTCGTTGATTGAGGTTTGAACGTCAACGACGCCTTCCCACGCTGGTGACATGTCTCGCTGGTCATTGAACGCCTGCGCGTCCCATAACGCTCCAGCTGGATTCACTGCCCACAGAAAACCGTTTTGCCGATCGAGATATGTGTCGATCGCGACACCGAAGATGTCGGAGTTCGGTGTGTCGAAATCCTGCTCTAGCCCAGGAATCGAAAGAGTTTTGGTGTCCTCGTCGAAGAGCACAGCGCTGACATAGAGATTCTGGTCGTCGTAGACGATGCGCAGGATCGTGTTTTGAGACGCGGGCATTCCCTGATCCGGGATTGTCTGAATCCAGGTACGATTATCTGGTTTCGCCTCAGCCCAGCCTGCATCGTCGAGCATCCCATCGATCACGATGGGGCCTTCGACGCGGGTGGCGTGAATGACAGGGCGGGGTACGGCCATTGGGTCGACCGGGTACTGAACGTTCGAGCCTACATCCTGGGCGCTGAGCGATGCAGCCGAGGTGGTCAGGGTTGCCAAGAATAACGCTGCTAGCGCGCTTCTACGAACTAGGGGAACGGCGTGCAGCATTGTGTTAGATAGGGGTTAAACCGTCGACGTTTCTCGAGCACACGTCGGCGGGATGCGTGCACGAACCGGAACACGATGATGCTCTTTAGGTCGTATGGGAAGAACTTCGACGGAAATGAGAGCCGGTTGAATGCGCTGTTGGCACTGACTAGCTTTTCCGGCCCGACACTCCGGACCTAAGGGGTGTCAAAGGGCCTGTAGCTCAGTTGGTTAGAGCGCACGCCTGATAAGCGTGAGGTCGGTAGTTCAAATCTACCCAGGCCCACTGAAGGAAACGGAAGCCCCGCTTGAGGTTACGGCCTCGGGTGGGGTTTTCTCGCTACTGCCT
>DLTN01000095.1:16503-21950 GCA_002500925.1 Gemmatimonadales bacterium UBA7835
ATTCCCTCCGTTCGTGGCTGGAACGCAACGGACCGTCAGGCCGACTCAGCCATCTGGGGGGCTGGCCCGACCACGCCCACCTGCTAGCTTGCCCCCGCCGCTCGGCGTTGACGCCCGCCTTTGGCTGGCGATCTCGATCACCACAGCCCTCCAACTCTCCGCCTGTTGCGACCCCTTTCGCTGATCGTCCTCCTCGCCGCGCTCGCGGCCCCGGACGCCCATGCACAGCAAGCCGACGCCCTCCAGGCGCGGCTTGGCTTCCCGAAAGCGGCCCGTGCGGTTGAGGTCAACGGAGAGAGCATCCGGTTGGACGGACGCCTCGACGAGCCCGTGTGGGCCGAGGCAGCACCGATCGACGATTTCGTTCAGAAGGAACCGATAGAGGGAGTCCTGCCGACTGAGCGCACGGAGGTCCGCTTTGTGTACGACGAGCGGGCGCTCTATGTGGGCGCCCGCATGTACACGAGCGGCGGGCGCAGTGAGATCCAGGCCCCCCTCGGGCGCCGGGACGACAACCGGCTCGCCGAGTCGATCCTGCTTTCGCTCGACACGTTCCTCGACCGGCGTACCGCGTACTCCTTCGGCGTAACCGCCGCCGGCGTGCGCATGGACCACTTCCACCGCTCGGACTCCGAAGCCGACATCGACACGGGCTTCGACCCGGTGTGGGAGGCGAGCGTCTCCATCGACGAGGAGGGCTGGACCGCGGAGATGTGGATCCCCCTATCGCAGCTCCGCTACAACGACCTCCCGGAGCAGTCGTGGGGCCTGAACCTTCTGCGCTGGATCCCGTCCAAGAACGAGTCGAACTACTGGGTCCTCATCCCTCGCACCGAACGCGCCTGGGCGTCCCGGTTCGGCTCGCTCATCGGCGTGCGCGCCGGTGAGCCGGTTCGGCGTCTCGAGGTGCAACCGTACGTCGCTGCGGGTTCGAGCGTCAACGGAGACCGTGATCAGGCCGACCCCTTCGACGACGGACTGAACCTGGAGGGTCGGGCCGGCCTCGACCTAAAGATGGGCCTCGGCCCCAACCTCACGCTCGACGCTACCGTCACGCCCGACTTCGGTCAGGTGGAGGCCGATCCGGCGGTCGTGAACCTCACGGACTTCGAGGTCTTTTTCCCCGAGCGCCGTCCGTTCTTCACTGAGGGTAGCGCCCTGCTCACCGGGCCCACAAACAACTACTTCTATTCCCGCCGCATCGGCGCGCGTCCGCTCGGACCGGCCACCGGCGACTACGTCGACCGACCGACCTCGACCACGATCCTAGGCGCCGCCAAGCTGACCGGGCGCCTGCCGTCGGGCACGTCGATCGGAGTGCTCGCGGCGGTCACCGGCGCTGAGGACGCGCGGACGTTCGACGCCGGAGCGGGTGCCTTCGGCGACGTCCGGGTCACGCCCCGCACCTCGTGGGGCGTGGGTCGCGTGCAGCAAGAGTTTGGGGCGGACGGCTCGACGGCCGCGCTAATGGTTACGGGGGTTCACCGCGAGATGGGTCCCGACGATCCCCTCGCTGATCGTCTCGCCCGGAACGCCTTTACCGCGAACGGTGAGACGCTCTGGCGACTGGACGACGCGACGTACGAGGTCTCGTTAAGCGGAGGGTTCACGCACGTAGACGGTGAGGCGGGCGCGATCTCCCGGTTGCAGCGCTCCAGCGTGCGCTACTTCCAGCGGCCCGACGCTACGCACGTCCGATTCGACTCGACGCGCACCAGCATGAGCGGGACCAAGGCTACGCTGCGTGCGGAGAAGATCAACGGGCGGCACTGGCTGTGGACGATCTCGGCGGACCTCGAGTCGCCAGAGGCGGAGTTCAACGACATCGGGCGCATCACCACGGCGGATGGTGTCGCGTGGCGCCCTTCGCTCACGTATCGCGAATCGACCCCCGGGAGGTATCTCCGCAGCTACCGCTTCACCGTCAACCAGAACAGCGAGTGGAATCTGGGCTGGGAGCACCAGCAGACGACGCTTAATGGGACGGCAGCGGTGACTTGGAACAACTTCTGGACGACACGTGTGTCGACCCGGCTCAACCTCCGAGCCCAGAATCAGCGGCTCACCCGAGGCGGACCCTCGATGGGTACGGGTCGCGGCTGGAACACGTCCCTCAACCTGGGTAATGGCGGCGCGGCCCAGACGCGCTGGAGCTTCGGAGCGAACATCGGCGGGGACGAGCTCGGGGGCAGCCGTCAGAGCGTGAACGGCCGTGTCTCGTTCGTGCCCGAGCCGCGCTGGCAGGTGAGCTTGGCGCCCTCGTTCGAGCACGACGTAAACGCGCGCCAGTATGTGCTGGATCGAGACGGTGGGACGCAGGCGACCTTCGGGCGACGGTATCTCTTCGCCTTCACGGACCGCACCACTTTGGCCATGGAGACGCGGCTCAGCTTCACGCTGAAGCCCGACATGAACATCGACCTGTTCGCTCAGCCGTTCGCCGCCAGTGGACGCTTCTACGACCACGGAGAGCTCGAGGACGTGGGAAGCCGCTTCCTGCTCACCTACGGGTCGGACGGCACCGCAATCGATCGAGCCGAGGACGGGAGCCACACCGTGCAGGACGGCGCCGACAGCTTCACGATCCCCAACCGTGACTTCAACGTCCGCTCCTTCCGTAGCACGGCAGTGTTGCGCTGGGAGTGGAGCCCTGGGAGCACGCTGTTCCTCGTGTGGCAGCAGGATCGATCCGGGAACGCTCCCATCGACGCGAGCGCGGGTCTCGACGACGTCTTCGGCTCGCTCGCGGCGACGGGCAACAACTTCTTTGCGATCAAGGCGAGCTACTGGCTGGGACGGTCGGCCGGGCGGTAGGAGCGGTAGCCCCACCCCCGGAACGCGGCGCGAAACGGTATCAGATTGCTCCGGCGGCCTACACGGCTGGCATAACGCTCGGGCGCGACGCAGGTTCCCCTCCTAGCCCATGCTGAACCATTGTGGAGGTCCCATGAATCGCGTACCCGTAACCGTTCTCATGCTTGCATTAGCAGGCACTGCCATCGCTTCTCCGGCAAGCGCCCAAGAGTGGATGACCCTCTTTGATGGGTCGAGCCTCGACGGTTGGAGAACCCTGGGAAACGCCAATTGGAAGCTTGGTGACGGAGCGGTGTCGGCCGACACCGGCAGCGGGTTCCTCGTATCCAGTGAGTCCTACGGCGATTTTGAGTTGCGGGTGGAGTTCTGGGTCGACGAACCTGCCAACAGCGGGATCTATATGCGGTGCCAAGATCCGGAGCAGTTCACCGATAGGACCTGCTACGAAGCCAACATATTCGACACTCGCGCCGATCAGACGTATCGGACGGGTGGCGTCGTGCACCTCGCTGCCCCCAGCGCCGTCATCAATACGGGGGGACAATGGAACACTTACCTGATTAGAGCCGAGGGCCAGCGGCTCATCGTGACGTTGAACGGTACGCAGCTCGTTGACGTGACCGATGATCAGTTCAACGAAGGCCCGTTTGGGCTGCAGTACGCCGCCGGCGTCGTGAGATTCCGGAACGTGCAGATCCGGGAATTGGATTAGCGGCCGGATCAGCTTCATGGAGTCGACTACAGATGAATCAGTAGCGTCTCTCGAGCAGCCCGTTGTTGTGACCGAGGGCTTCCAGCCGTTCCGAAAGCTTTTTCACGCGAAGAACGCAGCGCTCATCAGTGCGTCCCTCCTACTCCTAGATTTGTCGCAGACCCAGGCGTCTCTTGTGCTAGGGTCCATCTTCCTCGTTCTATTTGTCGGTGATCTCATTCGACTGAACGCGGCATGGGCGAATGCGATGTTCTTCAGAGTCTTCAGGGGGTTGGCGTCCCCCCGGGACGCGAAGGGAGTGGCTTCGTCTACTTGGTATGCTTTTGGCGTATTCCTGGTTGTAGCGTTTGCGCCGATGCACATCGCTATCAGTGCGATCTTGGTGCTCGGTTTCTGCGACCCCGTTGCTAGCTACGTAGGTGTGCGCTGGGGTCAGCGACCTTTCCTTGGAGGTACTGTGGAGGGGAGCACTGCGTTTGTCATTGTGGCGGCATCGATTCTTCTCTTGCGGCATCCTCCTGCCATCGCCCTGGGCGTTGCCGTCGTGGCAGGACTTATGGAGCGGATATCGTGGCCGCTGGATGACAATCTTACCGTGCCCGTAGTGTGCGCCGCGTTGCTGACGTGGCTAGGTGCCTAGGGTGTCAGAGTTGATCTCTAAATCAACTCGCATCAGCATATAGAGCGATGTCCTGACTGGAGGAAGAATGAATAAGGTTGAGAGGTGCATAGGGCTCTTGGTAACGGCGGCTATGGTATCCGTGTTCTCTGCGCATACGCTCTATGGCCAAACAACTCTTTCGGTAGGGCAAATAGAGCGTGCGACCCTGAGTACCGGTGACACGTTGGAGTTTGGGTTCACGGCCGGTGACGATTTTCTTGTGTACGGTGAGGCGATCCAGACTTCGATGGATGTAGTCGTTTCTTTGGTCAATTCTGATGGGCAGCAACTCGGCCAGTGGGATGGTACCGAGCGCGGTGCGGAGCCGTTTTCTCAGACGATAAGGGAAGCGGGCACGTTCACTTTGCGTGTAGCGCCTTTTGAAGACGAGGAAGGCGATTTTTCCATACAGATCCTCCAGTTAGAGCAGAAGTCCGGCGATCCCGATCAACTCGCCGACCAGCTCATGTTTGCGTACGACCGTCCCGGTGGGCCTGGTGGAGCAGTGCGCGTGTGGAGGGATGGCCGCACTCTCGCGTCGAAGACATACGGACTCGCGGATCTGACTCACGGGATCGAGTTCGATGCGGGTACGCCCACCAATATCGGGTCCACCTCTAAGCAGTTCACAGCTTTTGCTGTCATGCTTGAGCAGGAAGCCGGCCGGCTTACTCTGGACGATGCCCTGCACGATTACTTCCCCGACTTTCCGGACTTTGGAGAGACTATAACGGTCCGTAATCTTCTCAGTCACACATCGGGTCTGAGGGAATTCCTGAATCTCTATTCGATAACTGGAATCGACACGCGCTCGTTGACGCGGGATGATGTGTTACGAGCGGTCGAGCGACAGCCGGCTCTCCAAAATTCCCCGGGCACGGAGTACAACTACAACAATACCGCGTTTTCACTAGCGGCTCAGATCGTCGAGCAGACTTCCGGCCAGGATTTCGACGATTACGTGCGGGAAAATATCTTCGAACCTCTCGGGATGAGTAACTCCTACGTGCGCATGTCGCCCAACAGCATCATCCCTGGACGCTCAGACGGGTACACACCCGGTGATAACGGGTGGATAGCTCCTGGGGACCTCGGGGGGGCTGTGGGCGCTGGTGGCATTTATGCTTCAGTGGAAGACCTTGAGAGGTGGGGTCAAAATCTCCTTTCGCCGAGGGTCGGCACGAAAGAGATGGTCGAGGAGATGATGACTGAAATCATGCTTGAGAACGGGGAGGGTAGCGGGTACGGGCTTGGCCTGAG
>DLTN01000049.1:0-281 GCA_002500925.1 Gemmatimonadales bacterium UBA7835
TGAGACATCGGAAGCCCAACGTTTGTCCAAGATTCACCCGCATCCGTCGATTTATAGACCCCGTTCCCCCAGTAGGAGGAGCGTGAGTTGTTTGCTTCACCTGAGCCGAGGTAAAGGATATTCGAGTCAGATGGAGAGACTGCGATAGCCCCGATTGAGAATATGTCGGGTTGATCGTTGAAAAGTACGTCGAACGTGATGCCTCGGTTTGTAGTTTTCCAAAGGTGTCCGGACGCTGTAGCTATATAGAAGGTGTGAGGATCATCGCTAGGAACTGCAAT
>DLTN01000049.1:668-4720 GCA_002500925.1 Gemmatimonadales bacterium UBA7835
TCAGAGAGCGACTGAGCAATCGCAGGTTGTGCGGTTAACGCTAGGCTAGCGAGTAGCATCGCTGAGAAAGCGGCGCGTGACTGGTTCATGCTATCCGACTCCGTCAAGGACAAGGTCTCATGGGTACAGTCCCGTGAACCCTAGAGACAGTTCATAGGCTTTTTAGCGACATTGGCGCTAGGAGCACATGAGCCTAGGAGCCTTCACTCAGGTGGGCAATAACGAACCGTCGATCACCGTTTTGACTTTGCAGAGGACATAGTCGACGTTGCTGGCCATGTCACATTCTGTGCGTAAGCATCTCCGTCTGGAGATCGATGATTACGACGAGAAAATTCGGCGCTGGATTCCAGGGTACGACTCTATGATCCGGATAGCTGCAGAATCGGTGGCAGAGATCAGCCCAGATCGGGTGATTGATATCGGCTCGGGCACAGGCGCCCTAGCAGAAGCGATTTTGGAACACAGCACGGTGGGGGTGGTCGAGCTTCTCGACATAGATCCGGAAATGCTCAATCGAGGTGCCAATCGGGTAGTTCGATTCGGGGATAGGGCGCGACCAGTGCTGGGTTCTTACGATGACCCGTTCGAGTGTTGTGATGCATTCTCGGCTTCTCTCTCGTTGCATCATATACCGACATTGGGACAGAAGGCTGCGCTCTTCCAACGAGTATTCGATGCTCTCAGACCTGGAGGTGTTCTGGTGAACGGGGACATAAACATGCCAGAGGATGAGAATGAGGCACGCCAGCTCTACGCCCTCTGGGCGCAACACCAGATCTCATGCGGTATAAATGAGAAGCAAGCTTGGGCACATTTTGATATTTGGGCAGGCGAGGATACGTACCTTCCTCTAAACGAAGAGCTTGGAGTGCTCAGAGCGGCCGGGTTCGAGGCTGCTCGTGTCTGGTCTGAGGGTCCCGTTGGTGTTGTTGTGGCGCGAAAGCCGTCACCTCTTTAAGACTGTCCGTAGTGCGTTGGTAAGCTGTTGCAGATGCTTTATCAGTCCCTCGGCGACCCTTCGAGTAACCCCTCCAATGCTTCCTCCCGCGCACCATTCTCGTCGCAGACAGCAAACATCGATTCATTTGATCCGTACAGTGCGACTCCTGCGTACTCACCCGCCTTGTTAAGGATGAAGAAACGAACATCGAAGTTGGGCAACCCACGCTGATTCAGTAGGCGGCCCTCTACTGTGTTTTGCCGAATCCTCTCGAGTGCGGACATGCCGGCGTCCTTGGGAGATAGCCCTCGACGCATATTTTCAACAATCAGGAATGAGGCACAGTTGTATAGATTTGCTTCACCGCGTCCGGTTGATCCTGCGGCCCCTACGCTATTGTCGACGTATTGCCCGGCGCCCAAGATCGGAGAATCGCCCGCTCTGCCGGGTATCTTCCAAGAAAGCCCGCTTGTTGTAGTAACTCCGCATATGTCTCCACCCGGATTTACAGCCTCTAGGCTTGTAGTTCCCCAGAAGGAATCTGCATCGATGAGGCCGTCGTCGACCATGGAGAGCCCCGCAGCTAGTGACGCATCTTGAAATAGCTCGAGGCGGGCTTCGTGATCTCTATCACGGAGCCATCCAGATCCGTTGCCTCGTCTCCGTCTGATCATGTCCGGGTCGGTCTCCCCACCCGTCTGGCTCCGACCACTCAGTCGTTCTTCGGGGTCCAGCCAGTGTCCCGGATCAATCCGTCGCTTCCACTCTACCCAGAGTTCGCGAGATCTGTCGGTGTTCAAGTCGTCTTCAATCTCGAAGCCCAACTGACGTGCGAAGTTAGCGGCCCCCTCGCCAACGATAAGGTGATGATCTGTCAGCTCGGCGACTGCTTTTGCAACCAATGACGGCGTCTTCACCCCCTCGATACCAGCGACACCACCGGCCCAACGGTTTGGTCCGTGCATTAGACAGGAGTCGAGCTGAACCACACCGTCAGCGTTCGGTAGGCCACCGAATCCGATTCCCCGTTCGTCCGGATCTAGTTCGGGAATGTTAACGCCAGCTACGATTGCGTCGAGGACGTCTTCGCCTTCGGTAATGCCGCGGTACGCGCGCTCGATCGCACTCTCAGGCCCCCCGTTCTTGTAGCGTATGCTACTTACATCGGCTACGCAGACTGGACGCGTGCTTCGAAGTCGCAGAGACGGTGCTGAAGGCGAATGAGATGGTGAAGTTTTGGCGGCGGAGATAGTTGATGGGGCAGCAGCAGCAGCCACACCGACCGCTGAGGTCTTTACGAAGTTGCGTCTGTCCATTACGGCTGACTCTTGATCAGATCAGAGGGTTAAACCGACACGATAGCATGGACATTTTGCGGCCGCACCACTGGAGGCCGTCCGGTGGCGGTCAGGGGACGCTTGGATTACGCATCGGCTGTACCTTCATATAGACGAGAGAGCGCCATAGCCATTCCAGTGGACCGAAGCGAAAAGCGCTTAGCCACAGCGGTGACAGCCATAACTGGAAACCCCAGACGGCAAATACGACCAACAGCTGACCACTTCGGTCTATGCTCCCAAAAAGTCCTAGCCCGTGGCCGTAAAAGATCGTTGTACACATCACCGTCTGAAGGATGTAGTTCGAAAAGGCCATCCGCCCGACAGCCGAGAGTCGAGAGGTTATATCTAGCGCTAGTCCGCTCTTGAGAGTGAGCATCACCACACCGACCCACCCGAGTGCGACCGGGATGCTGCCCCAGTAGTTGAAGAGACTGTTGATAAAGAGAAAGTCTGGGGCAGCCCAGGCGGCCGCGAAATTTTTCTGGAGTCCTAGACCAATCAAAGGAAGTCCGATCACTAAGCCAGCGATGATCATCCTCCGATAGGTTCTTGATTCAGCTTGTCCAGTGAGTATTCCTAGCTTGAAGAGTGCCATACCAAGCAGCATCAACCCACTCACCCTCCAGGCAGCCCAGCTTGCAAAGGTCGTAGTTTCGGATTCGATAGCTGACGGGATACGAGCGTGCATCTGCTCAAGCCACCCACCGCGGTAGTGATTGACCTCAGCAAGAAGAACTTCTGGGTGCGGTTTCAGGCTGGCTATGAGCTGCGCGGCGTCCTCGGATGGCCATTCTTGGAAGGAGAGTGCTCCACTTATCAGTATGAGTGAGCCAATAGACCAAGAAACCAAGGCGAGGCTAATGAGTGTTCCAGTTTTGGCATTCCTAAGTGGGAAAAGAACGGCGCCGCAAAGCGCGTACCATACGAGTACATCCCCTGACCAAAGCAAGTGGGCGTGTAGTAGTCCAAACACCAAAAGCCAGAACATCCGTCGTAGGTGAAGGCCAGCAGTCTTCTCCCCACGTGCTGACCTCCGGTCAGACATCAAAACGAGGCCGGCGCCGAAAAGTATCGAAAAGATTGCCATGAACTTCAGGTCGGCGAATAGATGGGTAGTCACCCAAACACCCAGGTTGAGCCCACTGAATTCGCCCCAGGCAGTGGGATCCATATAAGCGGCAGAAGGCATGGAAAAACCGCCCATGTTCATCGTCAGGATCCCGAGTAGTGCGAAGCCTCTTAGAACGTCCAAGGCTTCGATCCGTTCTTGTTGAGAGGTTGGTCCGATCCCGGAGTTCTCTGATCCTACTAGATGGGCGTGTCGCCTGTGGCTTTCAGGGTCAACCATTAGGCTCTTAGTTGTGAAGAGCTGGTGTTGTTAGCGGTGGTTTCCGATGCTTGGTAGCCTGTTCGAATGCATAGGCAATCCTTATAAGCGTCGGTTCAGACCACGCGTCTCCGAGAACCTGAAGACCTGCAGGTAGCGTTCCATCTCGCACGAATCCCATTGGGACCGTCAGTGCTGGGAAGCCCGTTGGGGGAGCAGGGTATTGGCTGTTGTCCCCGTGGGGTGTGCTCATGTCACCAATTAGCCGTGGTGGATTGCTCCAGCTTGGGTAGATAAGCGCCTGTACATTGTATTTTGCCATGGCTGAGCGGAGTCCCTCCCGAAAAAGATCTTCTTGGGCACGACCTTGGATGCACTGTTCGTTCGTATCAGGTGTGCCCTCGAACTGAAGAAACCGCTCGACTGTGGGCAGAACCGTCCT
>DLTN01000049.1:5020-5270 GCA_002500925.1 Gemmatimonadales bacterium UBA7835
CTCGACTGTGGGCAGAACCGTCCTGTACACACGTCCGCTTTCGGCTATTTCCTGCAACGTACGCAAGGGAGGATTCGGTATATCCGCCAGGTAATTTTCAATGTCGTATCGGAAGCGTGAGCATCCGGTACCACGACGGAGTTCATCTAGGTTCTCTATATGGAAGCCCCGAACCACGGTAGCACCTAAACGCTCTAGAACTGAGAACGTCTCAGTGAACCGCATGAGGATTTCAGTGTCCGCAGTTTCT
>DLTN01000039.1:0-21377 GCA_002500925.1 Gemmatimonadales bacterium UBA7835
AAGTCTCAAAGTGAGTGGCGCTATATCTCCGAAGAGGGCCAAGGAAACCGCACTTCTCGGCTTAGGGGCAGTGACGCTGACGCTGGGGGCCGCAGCTGTGTTACTCCTGTTGGGCGGGTACGACCCAACGAAGGCGGCAGCTGCTATGCTCAGAGGGTCAGTGGGCAGTTGGAATACCTTTGTCTCAATAACGCTAGTGCGGGCAGTGCCGCTGCTTTTTGCGGGCCTGGCGGTGGCCCTTGCATTTCGAGCGGGCGTATGGAACATCGGAGCCGAGGGCCAGCTTTACGTTGGTGCTGTCGCAGGAGTGTGGGTGGCGCTGACCTTCACGGATTTGCCTGGTCCGTTTCTTATAACGGCGGCTCTCACCGCCTCTATTGTTGCGGGTGGAGTCTGGGCTCTTGTGCCGACTCTGATGAAGCTCCGGCTTGGGATCGGTGAAGTGATCACGACGATCCTAATGAATTTTGTTGGCATATACTTGGCTGCGTGGATGGTGCACGGCCCACTGCAGGAGAGGCGTGGGGTTTTTCCTCAGACAGATCGGATTGTCGATGCAGCCCGCTTGCCGGAGCTCATTTCTGGGACGCGCCTGCACCTCGGCTTTGCTTTGGCGCTAGTGCTTGCCGGCGTGCTTGCTTTCGTTCTTAAGCGGACTCGATTCGGCTTCCACCTTAGGGCGGTTGGCGCGTCGCCCGCTGCTGCTGCTGCTGCTGGAAGGATCGACCCGAACCGTGTGATTCTTGTCACATTCCTGGCTTCCGGAGCGATTGCTGGGCTGGCGGGTGGTGTCGAAGTTACAGGTCTGACGTACGCGCTATATGAAGACCTGTCGGATGGCTGGGGATACACCGCGATCGCTGTCGCATTGCTCGGGGGGCTTAGACCCGGGGGGGTGGTAGTAACGGCTATCTTTTTCGGTGCACTTCAGGCTGGGGCTGGGGCAATGCAGCGGGATGCGGGTATTCCGGCCGCTTGGGTCGACGTTGTCGAAGCACTCGTGATTCTTGCGGTGCTGGGACTCGACCGGATACGAGCGGCACGAGCTGGGTATCATCGCGGCGAGGAGGCACAGTGAGTCAGATCGAGTTGGCGCTCTTTCTCGAGTCAGCCGTTAGGCTAGGGATTCCTCTCGCTCTCGCGGCGATGGGTGAAACGATCACAGAGCGAAGCGGGGTGATCAACATTGGACTCGAGGGTTCTATCATCGCAGGGGCACTGGGAGGTGCGCTTGGTGCTATTGCCCTCGAAGGTGCAGGGCTAGGGTTAGCTTTTGGCGCTCTGGCTGGCCTTCTAGTCGCTCTCGTCTTCGCTGTGTTCGCCATCGGTCTTGGTGCCGACCAAATCATCACCGGCACCGCTGTGACGATTGGTGGGTTAGGCATGACCGGGGCCGTGTATCAAGTCCTGTTTGGCGCAAACGGGATGGAACTCTCGGTTCCCACGCTAGCTCCGGTGACTATCCCTTGGCTGTCTGAGATTCCGGTTGTAGGGAGCGCACTCTTTGCACAGGCACCTACTGCGTACTTTGCGTATGTGATGGCTCCAATATCCTGGTACGTTTTATTCAAAACCGCGTGGGGGCTCGAACTCCGGGCCACTGGTGAGGCTCCGGTCGCGGCAGAGGCCGCGGGTGTCCGAGTGCGTGTCGTGCGTTTTTCCGCGACGCTTTTCGGTGGCGCAATGGCTGGTATCGCAGGCGCTCATCTAGCTTTGGCCCATGCCGGGGCATTTGCGGAAAATATGAGCGCAGGCAAGGGTTTTATAGCGATCGCAGTCGTAGCGTTAGGAAGGTGGAATCCAATCATCGTACTCTTTGCTGCGTTGTTTTTCGGAGCGGCCTCGGCATTGCAGTTTTTACTGCAGGCTCTTGGCTTCGACCTCGCGTATCAAATTTTTCTTGCGTTCCCGTACATACTCACGCTTGCAGCGTTAGCTGGCTGGGTCGGGAAATCCCAGGCTCCTGCAGCGCTAGGCCTACCCTGGGAGCCGAATCGTTGAGTGTCTTGGTGGCACGGCTGGATAAGTTGGCTGCTGTGCTTGGATTTCACGTGTCCGAAAGATCCGAGCTTACCTTTCTAGCGATGGATGGTGGGGAAGAACCTTGTTGGAGTGCATGATGGTGTTGTTCAAGACTTGCTCGGCTCGTGCTTTTCTGGTCTCGGCGTTCGTGGGCTGTACGGCTTTTGGCGCTCCGGACCTGCAGGCGCAGCGCCTTGAGGGCACGGGCACAGTCGCTTCCGGTCTTTTGCTGCGTCAGATGGACGGAGTAAAGCGGGTATTGATGATTGCAGCGCACCCGGACGATGAGGACACGGGTTTGCTGACTGCGCTCGCACGAGGTCGCGGCGCGGAGACCGCGTATTTGGCGTTGACCAGGGGTGATGGGGGTCAGAATCTGATCGGTCCGGAGCTCTGGGAGGGGTTGGGTATCGTTCGGACGGGTGAACTTCTGGCTGCGCGCGAGCTCGATGGAGGTCGCCAGTTCTTCACCACCGCCTTCGACTACGGATACTCGAAGAGCGCCCAGGAAGCACTCTCGCTTTGGCCTCGAGAAGAATTGCTCGCAGAAGTGGTTTGGGTTGTTAGATCATTCAGACCACATGTAATAGTGTCGGTATTCAGCGGAACTCCTGCCGACGGGCATGGTCAGCATCAGGCCGCGGGTATTATGGCTCGTGAAGCCTTCAGTGCTGCCGGTGACCCTTCACGTTTCTCCGAGCAGCTTGAGCGTGGTGTCGATGCATGGGAACCACTCAAACTCTACCAGACTTCGCGCCGCCGCTTTTTCTCTCAAGACACGATAAGCGACGGCTCGCTCGATGTTCCGACTGGCGTGCACGACCCGCTTCTGGGCCGCTCGCTCCTGCAGCTTTCGAGAGAAAGCAGGAGTCAGCACAGGTCCCAAGACATGGGCGCGCCGCAGACGCAAGGGCCTCAGGTGACCGGGGTGATTCTGCTTGAGAGCCGGGTGGGAGACCACGCTCAGGAGATTTTTGAGGGCGTCGATACGACGTTGGTTGGAATTACAGTAGATCTGTCAGATGAAAATGCTAGTGTGGCTCAAGATTATCTCGAGGCGTACAGAAGTTCAGTGCTAGCGGCCACAGATGCTTTCGGCTTTGACCCCATGCCAATGGCTAAACACCTGCTCGAGGCGAGAACGCAACTGCGAATGGCTCGCGAGGTCGTTGGTGACGAGGCGAGCAAGGAATTTTCGAGCGCCTTGGCTACTCGCCTCGAAGTGACAGATCGAGCGATCTATGCAGCCGCGGGTATCTCGTTCGATGTTCGTTCTGTCGACGACTTATTGGTGCCGGGACAAACTGTGGTAGTGCGGGCACAGCTGTGGAATGGGGGTGGTTTTACCCTCACAGGGCCAGAAACGGGACTCTCTTTGCCGGTGGGTTGGACATCAAGTCTGGTTGAGGTGAGAGGCGTGTCGGTGGAAGGCACGATTGCCCCAGGTGACTTGGCGGTCTTCACGTACCGGGTCGGGGTCCCAGTTAATGCGGATGTCTCACGACAGTATTACTTACGCGAGCCTCGTAACGGGGCACGGTACGTTTGGCCTGATGATTCTGAGTTATGGGGTCTTCCCCGGAATCCTGAGTTAGTTAAGGGAATGGCAACTTTTAGCCTCGTTTTGCCCAGTGATAGTTCGACGTCGTTGTTACAGGATTCTGGTCATAATGAGATCAGCTCGGACTGGAGGTATGTCGGGGTAGACCCGGCATTCGGTGAATTTGAAAAGCCAGTTCTGGTTGTTCCCGCTGTATCTGTTTCGGTCACACCCTCGGGTCTCACTTGGCCGCAGACCGATGAGGGATCACAAGAGATATCAGTTGTCATTCGATCCGAGGCGGAGGAGGGAAGCCGGGGTTCAGTGAAGATATGGGCCCCTGAGGGATGGGCCGTCTCACCCATGTCGGAAAGTTTTGATCTCAAGGAGGCGGGTTCAGAAAGCTCGATGAGCTTCCAGGTTAGACCTGATGGGGCGGTCGTGCCGGGACGACACACCTTCGAGATAACGGCGCGAACTGACAAGGGTGAAGTCTATGACGAGGGATATGCATTGATAGACTATGAGCATATTCAGAGGACTGCATTGTATTCAGAGGCGTCTGCGACGGTTTCTGTGGTGCCCGTCGAGGTACGGTCGGGGGTTAGAGTGGGCTACATAATGGGTTCAGGAGACGATGGCCCAGAAGCGATAAGACAAATGGGTGCGCCGGTTGAGATGCTCGACGGAACGAGAGTCCGTGATGGTGACTTTGATGGGTTAAGTACCATTGTGCTGGGTGTGCGGGCCTACGAGACGCGGGCTGACCTGCAGTCAGCATCGGCTCAACTGCTCGACTTTGCGCGTTCTGGGGGCACCGTCATAGTGCAGTACAACCGGGGAACACTGGGCAGTCTCGCCCCATGGGAGATTACAGTTGGGCGAGGTTCACCTAGGGTCTCCGATGAGACCGCACCTGTGCGAATAATAGCGCCTGAAGCTCCAATCTTTACCTCACCAAACCGCATTGGCGATGCAGATTTTGAAGGTTGGGTCCAGGAGCGAGGGCTCTACTTCGCGTCTAGTTGGGATGACCGTTATACCCCGCTATTGGTGCTGAACGATCCCGGTGAAGAGCCTCGCTTTGGGTCGATGTTAGCGACCGAGGTTGGCGATGGAGTCTTCGTTTACACTGGACTCTCCTTCTTTCGTCAATGGGCCGATCAGGTTCCTGGGGCATATAGGCTTTTTGCAAACTTGATCTCCCTCGACCCGAAGGAATGGCGGCTGTTCTTGGCTCGACAGTGATGATCGCCGCTAAGCGGTGCATTGGAAGAGTAGCGAGGGGCGTGAGCCTGGCTCTAGTCACGGGCACGCTCGCAGCATGTATGCAAGATCAAGGTTCGGTCACGCTGATCGTGCGAACCGACTTGCCCGAGGTGGTGCGCGATTATGTGAAGGAGACGTTTGAGTCGGTCCACCAGGATACCGATGTTCGCTTCACGATCGCCTCGACTAAAACTACCCTAGCAGAACTTCAGGCTATAGAACTACAGGGGGGTCCACCCTTTGATGTGTGGTGGGGTGCTAATGCCTCTGGGCTACAAGCCGCAAGCGATGAAGGTCGACTAATGACTTATCAGCCCCGATGGCTAGGTCGCTCAGCAGCAGTTGATCTTCAATATGATGGTGAATGGCATCCTCTTTTACTGACTCCGTACGTGATCGCCTTTAGTCGAGGAGACTTGGAGCTGGCCCGGGCTCCATCCGACTGGATCGACCTCCGCCATTTTCAGTGGTCTGACGATATTGAGATCTTGGACCCGTCCAGGTCTGAGGCGGGCGAGTGGTTCCTGATCTCCATGCTGCAGCAGGCGGCTTCGATGGGTGATCTGGAATCTGGCTTTGACTGGCTGTCTACGATCGATCGTTATGTAGAGTCATATGCGACGAACACCTCGGATGCACTTCAGGCGCTAAGAGAAAAACGCTCAAGGCTAGCCGTTGTGCCGCGCGCGGACGTAGAACTCGCACGTTCTAATAACTCCCCCTGGCTATACTACCGACTTCCAGAATCAGGCACACCGGTCTTGGTGCGAGGTGTGGCGTTGATGAGTGGAACCAAGGAAGCTGGGGCCGCGAAAGCGTTTCTGGATCACCTGGGCTCAATCGACGTACGGACTGAGACGAAGCTTAGAACGAGGTGGCAACCGGTCTTCGGGACGGTCGATTCGAGCCGTATTCCAGTGGGCTTCGAGTTGCAGGAACCCTGGGCACCCTTCGCGATTCCGTTCGATACAATCCAGGGGAAGCGGGAGGGTTGGCTAGATCGGTGGGAGCAGGAGATAAGGGCGCGTTAAAGAATTCGTGACGGCTTCAGAGGTTAGGGCAAAGCGGGTTTCCGTTCGCTCCCACTCAATGCGACTCCGACGACAACGACAACCCCTGCTCCGATAACGTTTTGCCATAGATAGGCTACATCTGTGCCAAAATTTACGAATCCTACTACGGTCATTCCTACAAGCAGGCCGACGAATGCTCCGGTGCCCCTTGCTCTAGGGATCATTGCGAGCAGGAATACACCTAGGATTGAGCCATAGAAGAACGAACCGAAACGGTTTACTACCTCAATTAGCGATCCTAGGGTGGCCGCATACGTAGCGACGACGCAGGCGAAAAGGCCCCATAAGGCAGTCGCACCTCTCGATACCGCCAGATAGTGAGAGTCGGAAGCCTCTGGCCTAACCCAGCGTCGATAAAAATCGATCACGCTGGTTGTCGCTAGAGAATTCAGTTCAGATGAAATGCTCGACATTGCCGCGGCGATAATACCTGCGATAAAAAGGCCAGCTAGTCCAAGCGGAAGTTCGTTAAGCACAAAGTGTGGGATGATATAGTTGACGTCTCTGGATGACTCTCCGGTGACCTCCTCAGCCATGGAGAGAGCCCTGCCGCGGATGGTTTGGACCTCTCCTTCGCGTGCAAGAAAGATCTCCATGGCAGCAGTTGTGCTCACCTCGTCATCAGCCTCTGAGACCTCCAGTGCTGCGGTCTCGCGCATTGTGAAGGCTGTCGCGTATTCGTTCTGGAGTTCGTCGTAAGCCGCACCTCTCTGGGCCGTGACGGCCTGTTCATGTACTGGGTTGTAGAGGAGAGGTGGCTGAACGAACTGGTAGTACACGAAAACACTTATGCCGACGCACAGGACCAGAGCCTGCAAAGGAATCTTCCAATAAGCACTCACTATGAGGGATGTCTTGGCTTCATCGACTGAGCGCGCGGCTAGGTAGCGTTGTACCTGGCTCTGGTCAGTACCGAAGTACGAGAGCATCAGGAAAGTTCCTCCCAGGACGCCCGACCAAAATGTGTATTGTTCGTTTATATTGAACCCAAAATCGAACGTCTTTAATCGACCAGTCGCGCCCGCGATCTGCAGTGCATCATGCGGACTGATGGGCATCTGCATAAGCAGGACGCACATGATGGCCACTAGGGACACCACGATTAGCACCATCTGTTTTACGTCAGCCCAGGCGACGGCTTGCACGCCTCCGATCATAGTGTAAATGACGGTGGGCACACCGATGAGAGCTACGGCCCAGACCAGAGGTATGCCGAATACCGCACTGAACACAACTCCGGGAGCTGCCATGATGGTGCCCACGCTCATCCCCCGCGACAGCAGGAAGAGGAATGCGGTGAATGACCGTGTTTTGGCATCGAATCTTTGTTCCAGATACTCGTACGCAGTGTACACCCCCGAGCCGTGAAGCAGAGGGACAAGCGTGACACCAAGGATGACCATTGCCAGTGGAAGGCCGAAGTAGAGCTGTACGAATCGAAGTCCGTCCGTGGCGCCTTGCCCGGTGGTTCCGATCATTGTTACTGCGGAAAGCTGGGTGGCCATCACTGAGAGTCCTACAACCCACCAGGGCAATGATTTGTTAGCCGTGAAATAGCCAGCGATTGTGTCTGTCCCCTTCGATTTCCTGACACCGTCTGTGACAACGTACGTCAGGTATGCGACGACGATTAGCCAGTTGATCCAGTGCATGTCCGCGGCCTTAGGAGTAGAAGACCTGAAGAAGGCCTAGGATTCCAAGCGCGGTAGCCTGAACTGTCAGTACTCGGATTAGCGTGCGTTTGAAATAGTCCGGGGACGGGTTGTCATGTTCAGAAGAGTCTTTCATACCGTGATTTTGGCCTTGTGCGGGGTGGTCAACTTTTCTGAGTCTTGGGAGGTACGCAAGCAGTATCCGTTTCAGTGCCCGCTGAGTACAGACTAGCTAGGCGTCTACTGAAGTATTCGGTTGGACATCATGAAAGGTTAGGTCTTTTTCTTGCTCCATGCTTCGTCGCAGCGTCCACTCGTTGTCAAACAGGATCAGTTCAGCTCCATCCGCGTCCATGACCCGACGACGTCCGTAAGCATTGGCAACTTTTTCGATTTGATCGTCTGGTCCCGTAACCCATCTGGCGCAGTGGAAGGGTAGTTTCTCCAGGCGAGCAGAAACGCCGTATTCGCGCTGGAGTCGATCAAGAAGAACGTCGAATTGGAGACTTCCGACTGCACCGACGATCGGTATCGGCCCTGTGATTGAGGGTGCGAAGAGCAAAAGGATTGTACCCTCCTCAGCCAAGTGCCGTAGTCCACGATCTAGGTGTTTTCGACGTAAAGCGTCTTCGATATGAATCTGTGAGAAATGCTCAGGAGAGAAGCGCGGTACGCCCGGATATTCGATCTTGTCTCCTAGGGCGACGGTGTCGCCAACACGGAGGTTCCCGCGATCGAGAAGGCCTACGACGTCGCCTGCTACCGCGAGGGAATCTGCGTGCGTGCGCTCTCTGGCCATGAATTCTTGTGGTTGAGCTAGGCGGAGTTTCTGGCCGGTTCTCGATACGACTGCTTCAGCACCCTCTTCGAACTCCCCGGAACAGACTCTAACGAATGCGACACGGTCGCGGTGCCGGGGATCCATGTTCGCCTGAACCTTGAAGACGAATCCGGAAAAAGGATGTGCCGCTGGTTCTATGACTTTGTCTGTGGTCTTCCTCGGAGACGGAGGCGGAGCAAGGGAAAGAAAGCGCTCTAAGAAAACGTCAACTCCGAAGTTGGTGAGTGCAGATCCAAAGCACACAGGGCTTGCCTCACCTTTTTCTACCGCATCGAAGTCTGCCTCTGAGCCTGCGATTTCGATTAGTTCGATTTCTTCGCTGAGTTTCTCCACCCCTTCGCTTCCGATCGCGGTGGCAAGCTCGTCGCTTTCGAGGTGCACCAATGTCGCACGCGGACGCGAACGTCCGTGATCGCCCGCCTCTTCATATAGCCAGACCTTGCCGCAACCTCGATCGTACACACCCACTAATCGACCTTCACGCCGGACGGGCCAAGTAGAGACAAAGCAGTCAATGCCGAGTTCTGCTTGCACATCGTCAAGAAGTCGGAGTGGGTCCTCACCGATTCGGTCGCACTTGTTTACGAACGTATAGATCGGAAGGCGCCTCTTTTTGCAAACACTGAACAGTTTTTGCGTCTGTACCTCTACACCTTTTCTATTGTCGAGGAGCATGATTGCACTGTCGGCCGCCGTCAGAGCTCGATATGTGTCCTCAGAAAAGTCTTGATGGCCTGGGGTGTCCAGGAGGTTGATGCGGAAGTTTTGGTATTCGAAGTGGAGCACGGACGCGGTGATGGAGATGCCACGCTCTTGCTCCATTTCGAGCCAGTCAGATGTTGCATGGCGATCTGAGCGACGAGATTTCACTGAGCCCGCAGATCGAATTGCTCCGCCATACAAAAGAAGTTTCTCGGTGAGAGTCGTTTTGCCCGCGTCCGGATGGCTGATGATCGCAAAGGTGCGCCGTCGTCGGATTTCTTCTGCGAGAGCAGCGGCTGAAAGAGCCACGGTTTACGGTGGGGTGTAGAAGGGATCTCCGCTGCGTGGTGACAGCATGGTCAACATAGCAACGGCGTAGGGCCTCGAATGGTGAAAGATGTTTCGATTTCGGGAATGAGCCACCCCACTGAGGGGTAATCTTGCGCGGATCCGGGAGATTCCAAAAGGTTGCTATGCTTCAGCCCCCCGAGACCCTAAGGTCTCGGGGGGCTGAAGGTGGAGTCAGACTCGACCATATGAGCCGAGTTGTCCGGAGGTATTACATCAAGAACCTTCGACGGGGTGCAGGTGGAATTTAACCCTTGTATTCTCCCACTCCATCACCACGTCACCCATCGTATTTTCAGACATGGGCTCAAATCGATACTGAAGCGTCTCGACGTATTCTTCCATAGCCTCGGCCGCTACGGTGAATGTGCCGACCTCTGAACTCCTCACCGATTCGTCGATGGGGATCCCCCAGCGCTGCCAGTTCGAGTTTACGAAGAACACCCACTCTTCCGCACCGGGGATCGCATAGATCGAATAACTGCCGGCTTCTACTTCAACGCCCTGGATAATGGCAGGGCCTGTGAAGTGAATCGTTGTTGGTTCGTTCGCACCGATGCGTTCGGGCTGACCATACACCACAAGCCCACCCATAATGTCACGGCCGCGAGCGGAAGGAGCGCCATAGCAGAGTAGTCCATCGTGGCCACCGACAGAGACCGCCGTCGAGCGGAGCGGACTGGCTTTCTCCTGAGCTTCCTCCATGGTCCCGTTGGCGATGTAGCATGCCGGCGTGTCGTCTGCTGCGACATCCATGTCGCTGGCGTTACCATCGTCCATTTCACCACCGCAGGCGGCGACCGCGAGGCCACCCATGACAAGTGAGGTGAATGTGGAAAGTCGTCGCATGATCACTCCTGAATACTTCGGTTACGGGTTTTGGACAGACGCTATAAAACTACGTAGGGTGTTGCGAGAGGTCGAGCCATAGCGTCGCGAATAGAATACATCATCGTTTGAACGCCTGGCTTCGTGAAGGCCGTCTGCTCCTTATGGTTAGATATGAGTTTGCCGATTTTGTCGCGCGGACACGAGGGAGCGGTACTTCTAAAGGCATAGATATCCGAGTTCGCATAAAAAAGAGCGACCCCGCCGGGGTGGGGCGGGGCCGCGCGAACTCCTCTCCTTTTTTCTTTATGCCTGTCAGTCACTGTTACGACGTCGATCGGCCGGCCACGCAGGGCCCGTGTCTCCACTTGGCGCTGGTCCCATACCCATGAACTTGAATTTTTGGATGCGGGTTCCCTCATAGGTTTCGGTCGTGTAGATGTTTCCGTGTGAGTCGACCGCGATCGAGTGCACTGCGAAGAACAGGCCAGGTTGACGCCCACCGTCACCGAAGCTGTAGACGACTTCCATAGTTTCCCGTCGGATTACATAGACCTTCATGTTCTGGCCGTCTGCCAGGTACATCCATGTCTGCGCTTCGTCGGGTGAGAAGTCGAGATCCCAGGTCGAGCCCTGAGAGAGAGTGGCGGGAGCTATGATGTGCTCGCTTACGAATGTCCCGTCCTTCTGGAAGATCGAGATTCGATTCGACGGTCGGTCGCACACATAGACTAGTCCATCGTTAGACATTTCGGCACAGTGAACCGGGGTACGAAATTGCTGAGGAGGAGTTTCTCCGGGCTCGTATCGTGTTGGGCGCTCGTTGCTCGGCTCGTTGCCATAGGCCGACCACATGCGTTTGAAAGCACCTGTTGCCTGATCTATTACCACGACCCGCTGGTGCGCGTAGCCATCGGCTACGTAGACCTCGTTGTCTTCATCAGACACGAACACCTTGGCGACCATGCCAAAGTGATCGGTAGTGGTATTGTCGAGGCCTTGCCCCGGTGAGCCATACTGGGCGAGGAATTGGCCGTCAGACGTGAATTTGACGATGTGGCGATCAGTTCCCGCCTCGGTCCTTCCGTTCCCTCCGATCCAGACGTTATCCATCGCGTCAACGGTGAGCCCGTGATTTGATCCTGGCCACACGTAGTCACCTGTTTCCGTGCCTGGACCACCCCAGGATTGGATTAGATTCCCGTCTTGATCAAATGCCAACACTGGCGGTCCCGGTTGACAGCATGCGCTCACCGGGGGGTTGGTCGTCATTCCGATTTCGGTTCTGGCTACGAACTGGTCCGGCGTGTTGCGGTGCACGAGCCAAATGTTGTCGTGTGAGTCCACGTCAACGCCGATCGTCGCACCCATCAGCCAGTGGTCGGGCAGCGGCTTGGGCCAAAACGGGTCGACCTCGAACATTGGGGCCATGCCTTCGGCCGCGTAGTCCGAGTCCATGGCCTGATCGCTCATGCCATTGGATGAGCAAGCCATGGCGATGACGAGAGTCACCACGGCTGCGCCGGCCACTAGAAAGCGCTTTTGCATGTTGCATTCCTCGTGAAGGTAAGCGGGCCACTCCAGCGGGCTCGCCTCTCAGGTCGAAACAGGTTCCAACCGACCCTCACGCTAAGATGCCCTTCGGATTGGTGCAATCCGTGGAGAGGGAGATGGCTCAAGGCTACAGTGCCGGAATCTGCTCTTTCAGACTCAGATCTATGCCCACCTATCTTGTCCGGCGGCGGGCACCGAATAGCTTCGCGCCATGATTGATAAACAGCGTCCTCGTCGGATTGCGGCTGTCGCCGTAGCTCTGGTACTCATTTTGCCCTCATGGTCCGGAGAAGCACATGAGATCCCGGCTGACGTTACAGTCCAAGCTTTCGTTAAGCCGGAGGCCGGAACACTCAGGATGCTGGTTCGTGTTCCACTTGTGGCGTTGCGAGACTACAACTTCCCTTCCCGTGAGCCAGGCTATCTGGAGATATCTAAGTCAGAGAATATGGTGCTCGAGGCCGCGGATGTTTGGATCGGTGACTATGTGTCGGTACTGGAGAATGAAGAACCTCTAGGACGTGCAGAACTTGCTGCTGTTCGTGTCGCGATCCCGGGTGACCGCGCGTTTAGGAGTTGGGAGAGCGCCTATTCCAACATTTTGTCCTCGCCACTCGTTGATGGTATTCAGCTGCCCACGAGGCAGGCGATGGTCGACGTGCTGCTGGAGTGGCCCATCACCTCCGATTTCTCCGATTTCTCCATTGTGTCCGGATTGAACCACTTAGGAATTCGCACCGTCACGGTTCTTCGTTTCCTCCCTCCCGGTGGTGCAGAGCGAGCATTTCAGTTCGCGGGCGATCCAGGTGTGCTCCGGCTTGATCCTAGGTGGCACCAAGCGGCCTGGAGATTCGTAGTGTTCGGGTTCCAGCACATCTTAGATGGGATTGACCACATCCTGTTCCTTTTGTGTCTGGTAATCCCGGTGCGCAGCCTGATAGCGTTGGTCCCGATTGTTACGTCGTTCACGATAGCGCACTCGATAACCCTCATTGCGGCAGCGATGGGGCTAGCACCTCAGGCTCTATGGTTTTCGCCTCTGATTGAGACGTTGATCGCATTCTCGATTGTCTTCATGGCGTTTGAGAATATTATGGGTTCCAAAGTCGCCAGACGTTGGGTTGTCGCATTTGCTTTTGGGCTCGTTCACGGTTTCGGCTTCTCGTTTGCGTTGTCGGAGTCACTTCAGTTCGCGGGCGCCCATCTGCTTACTTCATTGTTGTCCTTCAACATTGGGGTCGAGGCTGGCCAGCTTTTCGTGTTAGCGCTGGTTGTCCCACTCCTGCGACTCTTTTTCGGTCGCTGGCTACCTGAGGTCAGTGGAGTCATTGTGCTTTCGGCGATCCTCGCCCATACGGGGTGGCACTGGATGCTTGATCGGGGTGGAGCACTGCTTCAGTACGACATCTCGATGCCTTTGGTCACAACATCTTTGTGGCTGACAGCAGGACGTTGGATGATGCTACTGACGCTTGTTCTCGTGACCCTTTGGGGCCTAAAGGGTCCCTTCGATCGTATAGCGGATAGAGGCGCTAGTAGCAGGAAGGATGAGGTCAGCTGATGGATCGCCGAATCGACCTCGTATTAAGCCCCTCGTGATTAGATCGGGTTGCACACGCACGAATTGGTATTCTTCGGGTATCACGTAGCTAACTCCAGCCTAGAACGCAGAAAGACGGAGAGCAGGAACGATGACATTAACGGAAAAAGATGTGCGCACAGCTCTCAAGGGGGTAAAAGACCCTGAACTAGGGCTAGACCTCGTAGTGCTCGGTCTCATCTACGAGATCAAAGTGGAGGGTGACTGCGTCGAGGCTGTTATGTCCCTGACCTCACCGATGTGTCCAGTAGCAGGTCAGATCGTTGAGGAGGCCAAGGCTGCAATCGAAGGAGTAGATGGGGTCGCTTCTGCAGAAGTTGAACTAACCTTCGATCCTCCTTGGACCCCTGACCGAATCAGTCCCCTGATTCGGGCGTCACTGGGTCTCTGATAAAGAGAGTGTCAGACTGAGTTGAGTCGCTAGGAAGCCTTGAAGCTGGACTGAGGCATTCTTAGATTTGTTACACTCTTTCGTCGACCGTGGCGAAAGTGTCATAAACAGAAGGCTACAATGAGCCATTTGACCGATGAAGAGCTGATGAGAAAGGTCCAGGGGGGCTATATGGTAGAGGGCCCTGAGGACATGACCGAAGGCTATCGTAAGGCCCTGAGGGTGCAGTTGACGGTCCAAGCTGATACCGAGCTGATGAGTGCTCCGTCATACTGGATGGCAGCCAGGTACGCGCCGTCGACGAACACCCAGGTCAGTGCCCATGCAATCATTCAGGACGAGCTTGCTCATGCCAACATCGCGTATCGCTTACTTGAAGATATCGGTGAGTCCAAGGAGCACCTCGTTTACGGGCGCCAGCCACACGAGTTCAAGCACCCGTATGGTTTTGATCAGCCGCTAGACAATTGGGCTGAGCTCGTAGTCGCAACAGGTTTTTTCGACCGTGCCGGGATAACGCTTCTGTCTGATGTGCACGAGAACACCTCATACGCACCGCTCAAAAGAGCGCTGGTAAAGATCGGAATGGAAGAGACTTTCCACCTTCGCCATGGCGAGGTGTGGATGCGACGTCTGGCTAAGGCAGGGGGCGAAGCACGCGAACTTGTGCAGCGTGCAGTCGATTGGATGTTTCCGATGACAATCGAATGGTTCGGTTTGCCGGACCACATGAAGCGACACTCGGGGCAGCTCGATTTCAAACTAAAGGGGCTGACAAACGATCAGCTGCGTCAGGTTTGGATGGCCTCGACCGTTCCGCTCTGTGAAGAGCTAGGGTTAGACGCTCCTGCTCATTGGGATAAGGATAAAAGCGAGTACGTGCTCGATTACCCGTTTCCGTGCCAGTATGACGCAGTAGAGAAGCATTGGGCTTTTGATGAGGGCGAAATCTCTTGGGACGCTGTGTTCGAGAGGTGGAAGAAGCGAGGCCCGATGAACGAAATTTACGTCGAGTCCGTCCAACGCTCTCGCTTGGATGTTCAGCACTGGCTGGCTGCCTAAGTATGTCGCCTCATCTTCCGACTATCGAGCGTGGGAGCTATGCGAGCCTGCCGACCCTCGTGAGTGCCCATATGAGCGGAGGTCGTGACCTATGGTCAGCCCCTCTCGGAGAGATTCCAAAAGATCGGGTTAAAGCGATCTGGGAAGTACTTCAGGAAGTCTTAGATCCAGAGATTCCGATAAGCCTTCCGGAACTGGGGTTGATATATGATGTCGCCTACGAAGAGGGCATCGCCCGGATCGATTTAACCTTCACGGCAACCGCATGCCCATGTATGGACTTTATCCGAGAGGACATCACTGATCGCCTCCTCTCCGAACACTGGATCGATCGGGTTGAGTTGGTTGAGGTGTGGGATCCACCATGGACGAGTGATCGGATTACGCTGGAAGGTCGGGAGAAGTTGAAAAGAATGGGCGTGAGTGCCTAATCGAGAGGGAAATGAGAGAGTTCGTCTACGACGTTTTTACCCGTAAAGAGCGAGGTGATCGCCTCCAGCATGTTGGCTATGTCGACGCCTTCGATGACGAAACTGCAAAGGTCTACGCATGGACCACATACAGCGAGGAAAAGTGGTTTGAGATGTGTGTGGTGAAACGTGTCAACGTGCTTCCAGTGAATCGTACTGACGGTCTCTATGTCGACGCCCAAGAATCAGCCCATGACTGACGCACTTGATCTGTCCACGCTGAATGAAGACCAGCGGGATGCCCTGGTAAGGCTGATTGTAACCCTCGCCGACTCCAAGCGGCTTATGGGGATCCGTTATTCGGATTGGACTCTAGGCGCCCCGTCAATCGAAACCGGTGTATCGATGGCTTCGATGACTCAAGACGAATGGGGACATGCGCGCTTGCTCTATGCGATGCTGAAGACACTAGATATTGATCCTGGGCCGTTTGAATATGAGAGGACTGGTGACAAGTTCGCTTCTGTGTCGGCGCTTGATCGCGAGCCGTTGGACTGGGCAGCTGTCGTAGCCCTGATGGTTTTAGCTGATGGAGCGCTTTCGACTATGCTCCGGTCCGTCGCTCAGGGGACATTGGAGCAGGCCCGACGTCGAGTGCCGAAGATGCTTGCTGAAGAGCAATACCATATGAGCATGGGTTCCGCTTGGTATCGTCGATTAGCCGACAGCGGGGGTGAGTCCCGACGTCTCCTGGCTGTCGCGACGGAGGATATTCTTCCTGGGTTGCTCGCTTGGGTCGGGGTGGATGATGCGGCTGCCCGCAGGATGGTGGCTATTGGGATCCTAGATTCTGCGGCAGATCGACTCGCACTATATCGTGATGAGGTACGGGAGTTCGTCGCCCTAGTAGGTGTAGATATCGATGCCGTGCTTGGAACAAGTGAATGGGACGAAGTGCGTGGCCGCGCGGTGGGGCGACCTGATGAGGAAGCCTGTGAAAGAGCTCGAGGCGACCGGAATCGAGCTCTTTTAGTTGAGTAGCCCTATGCCGCCGCGCCGACCATTTACAGGCAGATTGAACAGCAAGGAAGTTCAAAAGTCTTCCTTCAATGCTAAAGAGCGCCGTGAAGAGTCGCCGGATGTGTTGCCTGCTGCGCCACCATGTCCGTTTTGTGAACAAACGCAAACCGAGATAATGAATGCCTTCGGATCCCACGCGTCAGTGAGCAGTTTTTGGTGTCGCTCGTGCGGGAGCCCGTTCGAACTGATGAGGTGGAGAAGAGATGGTTGATGCCGATTGGGGACAGACTATCTCGTGACCATCAGGCCCTGATCAACTCTACCTCTTCCAGGAAGTCTTTCAGGGGTTTGGCAACAGCTACCGCTCGCTCCTGAATCGCTGCTGCGGTCGTATCGCGAACGACACCGTCCAGTATGTGGCGCGCAACGGCTTGACCCAACTTGTTACCGGATTGGTCGGCAGCCTGGTGGTACTCGGCGTATCGAGCGCTTACGTGCTGCTCAAATAGGGGTAGCTGTGACTCTTGCGTTCCGTTTTCCACCATGTCTTCGAAAACGGCACCGTGAAGAGCGTCTAGCCCTTCTCGGATACGGGCTTCGGGTGTACGACCGAGGAAGGCCATTTGAACGCCTCGGGTGTGCGCCCACATAAAGAAGATGAGGGCTTCCTCAGCTGTGCGGCCGTTGGTACGATCGTCGTCATAAAGTGTACGGATGTCTGCTAGAGGCGTTTCGACATCCTCTTGCGAGATGAAATCGGTAAAGCTCTCCCAAACGAGTCGAGCGAGGCTGTCACCTAGTTCGTAGGGTGTCATCGTCTGAGGCGCACGAAATTGACGCGGCTCGTCGGTGAGTGTTGTGTTCACCGTGATCATCCTTCATAGCATATGTTTCGTAGGACCCTCAATTCGGACCTTGGGAGCCAAAGTGTCAAGGATGAAGATTCCTGCTACTCACTTAGTAATGAAAATGTTTGACCGGGTAAGTCCCTCGAGGTCGCCGAGAACCCTTGTTCGGGTTGGTATTCTGGCGGGGTTTGGGTTAATGTCGGCATGCTCAGCCTCAGAGCCTGTTCTGCCGCGACCGCGACCAATCGTCAACTATCAAGGTGCCCGGATTCGTGCAGACTATGAGGAGATGAAGAGCGTAAATGAGTGGGTGACTCGCGAGCAGGAAAATATCGTCAATGACCCATCTTTCTGGGTCGTGTCGAACGCGACGCTAGGTGAGACCTTGCCGTGGGAGGGTATGCGGCTCGCTCCGGATAGCGTGATCCTCAATGTCCCATTAGGTGGCAGGGATGGTCAGCTAGCGTACCAGATATATGGGCACCTGCACTTGATGGTGCAGATGGGCCGGCAAGGCGAGTGGCTACCCGAAGCGCCGGAAGCGAGCGGCTATGACCTGGAGCGGGCTATAGTCGATCGGGTCGCGAACGTGTGGATCCTAGGCCGGACGGTGTTCGACACACAGCCGTTCGCACCCTTAGACGAACTCGCGTACGCGAAGTATTTCGACTTTCTAGATGCCTTCATATTTACAGCCCGCCCTGATCTCTATGGCTCTGAGCGTGCGCAGTGGGTTAGGGAAAACCCTGAACGGGCAGGCGAATATAGGGAATGGTTTACGGAAACCTTCAACCGTGAGCCGCCGGGCGTTAGGGCCAAAGACTAGATCTTGCTGGGTGTTAAGCCGGAACGACGTCCCACTGGAGTCCGATTGGTCCTGTCTTATCCAACTCTTCCACCTGAATATCGATACGCCCCGAACGCGCCAGCCGGTCATTGCTAGGCTTGCCACCGAACACAGCGAAGTCGAGCACCCGAAAGCGACATGTGACACCCTCCGGGGAGGTCGCACACATTTCCGATCCTTTCAGTGATTTTACGGGGGGTGCTTCACCGGACTGTACTCGAAGCCGTAGAATACGGCCTCTGTGAGGCGCATCCATCGCATCGAGAACTCGGTACGAGACATCGCCACCAATAATGGTTTTAGCTGACATGGCAGAAAGGTTACTGGCATGACGTCGTCGATGGAAGACGCGCCCGAGAACGAGATGCAACTGTCCAGTGCGAGGATGATGGAGCTAGCCGAGCTGGCTTCACGCCTGATAGTGGAGCGCTTAGAGCGTCTTCCTACCGAGCCTGCTTGGCGCGGTGGCACTCGTGCCGAGCTTGAGGCCATAATGCGTGAAGATCCTCCAGAAGAAGGCAGGCCGCCTGAGCAGGTGCTTGAACGAGCAGCGCGCGAGATACTTCCCGTGGCGGGCCGAGTCGATCATCCTCGGTTTTTCGCCTTCGTGCCCTCGTCTCCGACTTGGCCGAGCGTACTCGCGGACTACATGGCGGCGGGCCATAACGTGTTCCAAGGGACCTGGCTTGGCGCATCAGGCCCGAGTCAACTTGAGGTGGTTGTGATCGACTGGTTTCGTGACTGGATAGGGTATCCGACAACGGCGGGTGGCCTCTTCACAAGTGGGGGTTCTGCAGCGAGCCTCGACGCATTCGTTGCCGCCCGAGAAGCAGCTGGGGCTCCGGACTACGCTGCAGTTTATATGTCTGACCAGAGTCACACTGCCTTGAGTCGGGCGGCGACAATTGTTGGAGTTCGGCCTGAACGTGTTCGGAAGGTTCCTAGTGACAGTCGTTTTCGCCTTGATATGAATGCATTACGAAGCATGATTACCAAGGATAGAGAAGATGGGCTTTCTCCAATCGCCATCTGTGCCAACGCCGGAGCAACGAATACGGGTGCTGTAGATCCGCTGGCTGCTATCGCCGACCTTTGTGAGGCAGAGAATATCTGGTTCCACGTGGATGCCGCGTATGGTGGTTTTGCCATCCTAGACGAAGGAGTCAAGAGACTCTTTGAGGGGATCGAGAGGGCAGATTCTATCGCCATGGATGCCCACAAGTGGCTTTTCCAGCCATTCGAAACGGGATGCCTGATGGTCAAGGACGTTAGGAGGCTTGAGTCTGCCTTCTCTGTTCGCCCAGAATATTTGCAGGATACGGAATGGGGCAGGGATCACCCGAACTTTGGTGATCGAGGCCTTCAGCTCAGTCGGTCGTTCCGGGCTCTTAAGGTTTGGATGTCGATTCAGACTTTCGGCATGAAGGCGTTTCGGTCCGCGGTCAGCCGCGGAATTGGATTGGCTACGAAGGCGGAGGAGTGGATACGTGCCTCAGAGACGCTCGAAATCGCTAACCCAGCCTCGCTGAGTGTTGTTTGTTTTCGATTTAACCCTAAGGAAAAAAATCTCTCGGGTCGGGAACTGGAGGCGCTGAACGAACGGATTCAAGAGCGGGTAATAGAGACAGGTACCGCGATGATGTCATCCACCCGTCTCCGCGGGGAGTACTCATTGAGGCTGTGCATCATTAATTATACCACCACCTGGGACGACGTTTGTTCTACGCTCGAAGCTATTGAGAGGTTCGGCTTGGATGCGTTGTCTGATGGATGAAAAATCAGACGTACGTGACCGACATATGAAGGCAAGAAGATACGGAGTGGTGTCCGTATTGAGCTTCTTTGCTGTGCTGTTCTGGTTGGGGTGGATAGAAGATTATCCCGCCGTGGACGCCGTGTTGATGGCTGTGGTTCTAGCAGCTTTACCCGGCCTCTCTTTGGTTCAAGTCCCGCTAGTAAGTGGTGTGTCAATAGATCGACTGCAGGCCTATTGGAGCTCTACGGTCACACTTTGGGTTCTCGGTGCGAGTTGTTGGTTGGTCGGCACCAGGGGTGGTGACATTTCTGCTATTGGGATGGTGCCTCTGTCACTTAGTGCGATGCTGGGATGGTCGGTGACCTTAACGGTCGCGGGAATCGGCATCATCCTAGCCTTTCGCTGGCTGGGCGGTCGATTCAGGGTCGCCGAGACCCCTCTCTTAAAGAGCCTTTTGCCCAAGACTCGGCAGGAACGGCGAGTCTTCGGAGTATTGTCTCTTGCGGCTGGAACATGCGAAGAGTTGGCTTACCGGGGATACGTGATTCCTATGCTCATTCCGGCCTTGGGGCTGGGTAGCGCCGTGATGATATCGTCTCTCGTCTTTGGTTTGATGCATAGTTACCAAGGCTGGCTCGGCATTTTCCGAACTACGTTGATGGGAGCAGTTTTGGCCTGGGGATTTATTTTTTCGGGGAGCCTTGTTCCGGCCATGATCGCACACACTGCGATCGATCTGATTGCTGGAATCCTCATTGGTGACTGGCTCCTGTCGCCCGAACCTGAATTCGGGGTAGATTCGAGAGAATCCCCCTACTTTTAACGCTCTGATTCCGGGAACGCATGGAAGTTGACCTAGCACTGCTCGCTGATGCCGCAACGATAGACGGGTCAGGAAAGCTCAACATACTGGGGATCTTTGATCGACTGGGGACGGGGGCATTCCCAACGCGGCATCCTCGGATGGCGCTTGTGCTCCGCTTTTCTGCAGGGGTGCATGAGGTGGGAAAGCACGAGATTGAAATAGTGCTCAAGGCACCCGATGGGGGTGAAGTGGTTCGGATTGATGGTGAGATGAACCTGGCAGCAGGGCCCGGCCAGGTATCAAGCGGAGTGCTTGTTCCGCATGTCCTTAATCTGGATGGACTCGTTTTCCCAGCGCCTGGCCTTTACGCCTTCGACGTAAGCGTGGATGGTAAGCATCATGTGCTGATCCCACTTACCGTAGACGGACCGACAAAGACGGCTCAGGCATAATGAAAATTTTATACAGAAATCTCCAAACGACTCACGTGGCCAGAAGAGACCGGGATCTCTTCTGGGCCCCCCGATGATTTTGCACCTGAACTTCGAGGAGTTGACCTCGCTTAGGGTGGGCGTCGAAAGTGTTCTGGATTATGCTGACACGGTTGGCATACCGGAGAGTGTTTTGAAGAAAGAGCTGCTTAGTGTGGAGGCGCTGAACTCACGGCTCTCCGGCGACCTTTCTCTGGAGACCTTAGAAGATCTCGCTCTGGTCAAAGCCGCGGTAACTACGATCGTTGCGAGGCTCCGCGTCATCATGGAAACGCGTGTCCTGAGTGCTCATCCCGCGGATACGGAAGCAGTAGCTGC
>DLTN01000039.1:21714-31336 GCA_002500925.1 Gemmatimonadales bacterium UBA7835
TACTTTGACTATGCGCACTGCCTTTCCGTGGCTCATCGAATAAAGATGAAAGAGGCTGAGATGGAGGGAATGATTGAGCTTGTGACTGCTTCGCCGGTAACGCCCGAGACGGCACAAACGTTTGACTTCCCGGACTGAGGGGATGGGAGCGGCAGGTCGACTTTCAGCGCTTGAACGCATGGTTTCTGATCGTCCGGATGACTCTCGGCTGAGGTTTGGACTGGCTCTAGAGTATTTGCACGTTGGTCGAACCGAGGACGCGGTGAGTGAGCTCAGGCTCTATTTGAACCGGACGGACGATGAGGGTAATGGGTGGGGCCGCTTGGGCTCAGCGCTGCTGGAACTCGGAAGGGACTCAGAGGCTCGCGAGGCCTATGAGCAAGGGATCGCCTCGGCACTCCGACACGGTCACCCGACCATGGCTGACGAGTTCACCGCTCTACTACAAGACATCTAGCTGAGAGGAGGGAGCGCTCAGCCCGCTAGCAGCAGTAAGTGAATTCACGTAGGCAGCTGCGATTTAGGAGAGATTTCAAGGGGCGACCCAACAGCGGTAAAAGACAAGTTTTAGTAAGTGCGGCTGAGAAGCCTGTGATGATCGGGTTGCGGCTCCTTCTTATTTCATAGAGTCTAGGGTCGCGGCGTGGATGTTTCGCCCGAAAGCTCCCGCGCCCGTCCAATGCGCGGTTCAAGCCGCGCTCCCTTTTACCCGGTTTGGAGTTGGAATGGCCACGGCCTCCACACGGGAGCGAATTCTGGCGCGCAGTCTTGAAGCAGAGATGCGCGAATCGTTCCTTGATTACTCAATGTCCGTCATTGTGCAGCGCGCTTTGCCGGATGTCCGCGATGGACTAAAGCCAGTTCATAGGCGAATCCTATACGCCATGCATGAAATGGGGCTGACCCCCGATCGTCCGTACAAGAAGAGTGCGGCGGTTGTGGGTGACGTCCTGGGCAAGTTCCATCCTCATGGCGATAGCGCCGTCTATGACGCCCTCGTGCGAATGGTTCAGGAGTTTTCCTTGCGGAATCCTCTCGTCGATGGGCAGGGAAATTTCGGCTCCATAGACGGTGATCCAGCGGCGGCCTACCGATACACGGAGGCCCGGTTGTCGTCGATTTCCTTGGAACTTCTCGACGAGATCGAGAAGGAAACCGTTGACTTCCAGCCAAATTTCGATGACCAGAGGAAGGAACCGTCCGTTCTCCCAAGTCGCTTTCCGAATCTTCTAGTAAACGGTTCTTCTGGGATCGCTGTTGGTATGAGCACGAATGTGCCGCCACACAATTTGCCTGAGATCGCGGCAGGCGTCCGACAATTGGTGGTGGACCCCGATTGTTCGGTCGAAGACCTGATGAGGCACATCCCTGGGCCTGATTTCCCAACAGCCGGATTCGTCGTGGGGCGTGAGGGGATCGAGAAGATGTATAGGGAGGGACGAGGTCGGATTGTAATGAGAGCTCGGGTTGTTAAGGAGGCTCTGAGGGGTGGCAAGGAACAGCTCGTGGTTACGGAGCTGCCGTATGCCGTGAACAAGACGAAGGTTATTCAGCAGATCGCCGGGCTCGCGAAAAAGGGGAAAATTGAGCACGTATCGGATATTCGTGACGAGACCGATAGAGACGGTATTCGTCTTGTCATCGAGTTAAAGAGGGGTGCCAAAGCGAGCGAAACACTCGAAAAGATTTTCCGTGGCACTTCACTTCAGACCACATTTGGGGCTCACCTGCTGGCGCTCGACGGGGGTGTGCCCAAGGAGTTTGACCTCAAGCAGATCCTCGAACGGTTCAGAGATCATCGACTGGATGTCATAAAGCGTCGGAGTCAACACGATCTCGAGAAAGCGGAGGTGGATCAGCACATCGTCCAAGGTCTTCTGGCGGCGCTGGACGAAATCGATGAAGTGATAAAGATCATCAGAGCATCGCAGGACAGAGCCGAGGCATCAGAGCGCTTGCAAGATAGCTTTGGTCTAAGCGAGGCTCAGGCGGACGCGATCCTAAATATGCGGTTGGCCAAGTTGACGGCGCTTGAGCGGAACCAGCTGGAGCAACGCTTAGCCGAGTTGGAGGATAGGATTGCTGAATTGCGAGCGATCCTGGGATCCGAGGAGCGTCAGCTCGAGATCATGCTGGATGAACTCGGGGAAGTCGTGGACAAATACGGTAATGAGCGTCGCACTGTTCTCCTCGACGACCAAGAGGCCGAGGTCGAAACGCCCGAACTCGAGAGGAAGGTTGCGGACGAGGACGTTGTGGTCACGCTGTCGCACGGGGGCTTCGTCAAGCGTATCCCGATGCACCTGTATCGCCGCCGGGTTGGTTCGGGAAAGGCTCTCGCAGGTATGGAGCGCTACGAGGATGATTACCTAGAGCGACTTTTTGTGGCACGCACTCAAGGGTGGATTTTGGCATTCACCGAGGGTGGCCAGTGCCACTTTCTGCATGTGCTCGATGTGCCGGAGAGCGCACGAGCTTCGCGTGGCCAGTCCGTCTATTCTCTGCTCGATGGTGCTGACCGGACAGACAGGATTGTCTCGATGATCGCCATTGAGGATCTCTCAGTGCAGGATCACTATCTCGTTTTTCTTTCAAAGAAAGGTGTAATGAAACGCACCCACTTGAGAGAATTCTCAAATCCCCGGACGGGTGGAGTGAAGGCCTCAGGCGTTAAGCCCGGGGACGGTATCATGGATGTCGCGCTTTCGGATGGAACTGGTGAGATCATGCTTCTTTCTCGTGCAGGTCGAGCGATCCGATTCCCCGAAAGTCAGGTAAGTGTGGTAGGACGGGCGGCTCAAGGTGTGAAGGGCATGTCACTGAAGGGTGATGACGAAGTTGCGGGAATGCTTATGATCAGACGTGATGCGACTGTATTAACAGTAAGCGAGGATGGTTTAGGGAAACGTACGCTGATATCTGATTTCCCTCTCCAGAAACGTGGTGGCATGGGCAACATGGCATTGCCGACCGGAGAGAAAAACGCGCCGATTGTAGCGGCCCTCGAGGTTCTCGAAGCGGATGAAGTCATGATCGTCACCGCTGCGGGCTCGGTGACTCGCGCTGCTGCTGACTCTGTCCCTGTTCAGGGCCGCAGAACTGCAGGAAGGAGCATGGTGGACGTGCAGACTGGAGACCGAGTGGTTGAGGTAACCAGAGTTCAGGGACGGGGGGGCGCGCCGGCACAGGCGATGCCCGCGGACGATAATGACAGCCAGCTGGACTTACTCTAAATGCATCGGGACCGAACGATTAGCGGAGTCGGAGTCTCTGAGTGTGCTCGGTTGCCGTATTGCTCAGTGACCACTTTGATATCGGAGGGCCACTATTCTTGCGGTTGGGTTATGTAAGCATGAAGAAACCGTGACAGGATCCGATGTGTGAGGCCCCACACGTGCTCTCCGTTGACGTTATAGCTAGGGAATTTTTTCGAGAGTCCTGAAGAGCGGATTCTAGTGCTACTTGTATTTTCCGGGTTTGTAAGCAGGTCGATCGGAACCCATTGGATACTCTCCACCTCCGGGCTCGCAACTAGGGCTTCAGTCAAAGGCGGGACCGCGAATGCGAAAGGCACTATTCTAGAGATGGGGAGCATCGGATTTTTTGGTCGACAATCTTCTAGACGACCGAGTTCAAGCGACTCCTGTGTCAGGTCGACGCCGGTTTCCTCGAGGGTCTCTCTTATAGCGGTCTGTTGAAGCCCGGCGTCGCCTGGTTCCCAGCGGCCGCCGGGAAGCGCCATGTGGCCGGACCAAGGATCTCTCTCGTTAGTGGAACGCTTGATGAGAAGAACGTCCATGCTGATTCGTGGCCGCACGATCAAAGCTACCGCGGCGTCCATTCGGTTGACGTTCACGTTCGCAGTGTTGGGCGATGTGATACCGCTGAATGTTTGTTTAAGGCGGTTTAACCTGATGTCACGCCTCCACGTGCTCATTAGACTCCTGTTGCTTCCGGTCCCCATATGAGCTTGTGGACTTGAAGCTGAAAGCGTACCTGAAGCCCATCTTCCAAGATCCATTGAGCGAGTTCTTGTAGGTTGATTTTGCCCCAAACTGGGGAAACTAGGATTGCTCGGAGGGTTCCGTTTTCAACTCGGTGTTCAAGCTCGTACTGTTGGATAGCGGACTTCGCCCAATCGTAATCTTCCCGGTCTTGGAGCACGAACTTTATCTCGTCGCGGCCGGTCAAGTGCTTGAGGTTCTCGTATCGGTTCTTTGCGCTTTCCCCTGAGCCCGGGCACTTCAGGTCCATGATCTTGTGGACTCGCTGGTCTAAAGAAGAGATATCGAATGCGCCGGATGTTTCGACTAGGACTGTGTAGTCCTCTTTCAGTAATTCATCGGTTAGCGCGAACGTGCCAGGATGGGCCAAGGGCTCGCCTCCTGTGACTTCGACAATTCTTGTTGGGAAGCTTGCGACTGCCTCGAGGATATGAGCGAATGACATACGTGTTCCACCTTGAAATGCGTACGTGGTGTCACACCACGAACATCGGAGAGGACAGCCGGTGACCCGCACGAATGTGCAGGGGGTGCCCGCCCATGTGGACTCACCCTGAATCGAGTGGAAGATCTCACTGATCCGGAGAAATGGCTCAGTCATTGATCAGGTTGCTGGTGGCATAGTTTGTTTCTTTAAAAATCACCTTAACGTTGCCCAGCTTAAGGTAGCCGAGTTCTTTGAGTGCTGCGGGGTTGAGGTCAGCGAAACAGAGCGTAGCTTCGATCCATCTCACTAGGATTCAGGAGAGGAACACCACAATGGCACGGATGATGAGGGCGGCGGTGTTCGAGGACTTCGGAGGTCCTGAGGTCATCGAAATAAAGCAGGTGCCGGTGCCGGATCCGGGACCAGGAGAGGTCCGGATCAAGGTTGAGGCTGCCGCCATGAATCACCTTGATCTTTGGGTACGACGGGGTCTCCCGATTCAGACGCCTATGCCTCACATCGGAGGCTCGGATATCGCTGGAGTCGTCGATATGGTCGGAACGGGCGCTGACGATGTGCCTTTGGGCACTCGTGTGGTAGTAGATCCGTCCTTGGATTACGATTGGTATGAAGCACAGGACCGAGGGAGCGCGTTCAACGAGAACCCATTCCGGATCATTGGAGAGCACACACAGGGCGGGTTTGCCGAATATGCCGTCGTCCCGGCCAGCAACATACTTGAGATACCTGAGAGCTTTGGGTCGGCGGAGGCAGCAGCAGCAGGTCTTGTTTTCGTTACGGCATGGAGAGCTTTAACGACCCGTGGACGCCTAAAGCTGGGTGAGAGCGTACTTATAACAGGGGCTTCGGGTGGTGTTGGGACCGCTGCGGTTCAGATTGCGAGGAGCGCCGGGGCAAAGGTTTTTGCCGTAACTGGAGGCACTGAAAATGTCGGGCGAACTCAAGCGCTGGGGGCCGATGTCGTTTACGACCGTCTTGAGGTTGATTTCTCTCGTGAAGTATGGGGGGATACCAACAAGTGCGGCGTTGACGTCGTTTTAGATACCGTTGGTGAAGAAATCTGGCCTCATTGCTTGCGGGCGCTGTCCCGAGGTGGAAGGCTGGTTACAGCGGGCGCTACCACAGGTTCTCGGGGCGTAACGGATGTTCGGTTGGTATTCTGGAAGCAACTAGAGATCCTAGGCAGCACGATGGGGACGTCCGCAGAGTTCCGAAAAGTGATGCGCCTTGTGTTCAGAGGCGTGTTTGATCCTGTCATCCAAGAGGTCATGCCGTTAAAAGAGACTCGGCGGGCACATGAGATCCTTGAGAAAGGCAATATTTTTGGCAAACTGGTACTAGTGCCTTGAGTAATACCGCTAATGAGGATCTGACGCTGCGAGAAGCCCAGCGGAAGGTGGACGACTGGATTTCCCAATTTGAGGAGGGTTACTGGCCGCCGCTAAGCAACTTAGCGCGACTTATAGAGGAGGTCGGCGAGCTGGCGCGAGAGATGAATCATCTTTTTGGTGACAAGCCAAAAAGAGCTGACGAACCAGGCCAGGATCTCGCGATTGAGCTCGCCGACATCCTGTTCGTACTTCTCGCGATTGCTAACGAGCAGGAGATTGACCTTGAAGAGGCGTTGGGTCGTGTCTTGGAAAAGTACCGCCTGCGCGATTCAGGTCGATGGACTAAGTCCGCGCCCTAGCGAACGTACTTGGTGAGTATTTCCACACACAAATCGATCTCCTCAGTAGTGTTGTAAAAGTGCGGGCTCACGCGGATGTGACCGGGTCGGTGGTCGACGATAATGTCATTAGCGGCGAGGTGTTTCACTGCTCCGGAGGGGTCATCGTGCTGAATCATCACGATGAAGGTGCGGTGGTCGGTGTCAGCTAGTGTGAGAGACATGCCGGCGGCCTTTGCCGCACCTATGAGGTGGTCTGTAAGCATCCTATTTCGCTCTATTATCGCCTCCATGCCGACTTCGTCGATGATCTCCTGACCACCCAGCGCTGTATGGATCGTTGGAAGAGCTGGAGTTCCAAGTTCGAAGCGACGAGCGTCATCGCGGTATTCGAAGCCTTCTAAGTCAAAATCAAACTGACGTTTCGTAGCGAACCATGACGTAAGCCTGGGCTCGAGTTCACTCACCAACTCATCTCGAACGTAGAGGTAAGAAAGCCCAGGGCCACCGATGAGCCACTTCAGGGGGCCAGTCGTATAAAAATCGATTCCTGTCTTGGGCAAGAAAAGGTTTGTTTGTCCTGCACCTTGGTATCCGTCTATGAGGGAGTAAGCACCTGCCTGCTTAGCGATTTTAGAGAGTGCATTTAGGTCTTGCTCATATCCCGTCGCAAAGAATACGTGGCTCGTAGCAAGAAATAGTGTTCGTTCATCCACTACCTGAGCGAACTGCTCGGGATCGATTCCGATACCGTCCGGACTGCGGAGGATGACCATCTCAATCTCAGGCTTTACGGCCCACTGATATGCTAGTGTTGGAAAATCGAGTTCTGTGCAAACTACGCGGTTCCGCCCTTTGGGTGGGACAGACTCGGTTATTGCTGCTAGCGCAGCTGAAGTCGAGGGCAGGAGGGCTAATTCTCGTGGAGTTGCTCCAAGGAATGCCGATACTCGTCCTCTTAGTTCCTCTACCCGGCCGAGCCAATGTCGGTACCAAGCTGATGCCCCCATATCGTGCCAACGGTCGACAAAGTCTGTGAGGTACCTCTCTGAGCGTCGCGAAAGCGCGCCAAGGGAGCACGAGTTGAGGTAGGTTTTGCGTTCGAGGATTGGGAACTCGTGACGCAATGCTTCGAAGTCTGGCAACAGTCGCCTCCTTGGGGATAACTAGAAGAACAGTACGTTCAAAGAGAGCAACGCCGATACTCCTCTGACCTGTGAGCGTTTCACTGGAGATGAACTCAGTGCTTCTGATACCCCTCGGACGCAAATGAATCAAGTCACCTTGGGTCTTCGCGAAGAAGCGGAGCGGCTCGGCTTCGAACTCTTTGGCATCGGGCATCTGAACCCGTCCGAACATATCGAGTTCTTCGACCGATGGCTTGCCAGGAAGCACCACGGGGAGATGGAGTATTTAGAGCGTCCAGATACACGCGAACGCCGTGCTTTCCCCTCATCATCGTTCTCAGGAGCCCGGTCGGTGATAGTGGTTGGACACGAGTATGAAGGGGCGGTTGCTACAGGCGCAGCTTCCAGTCTAAAGGCGCAGCTGAAAGCGGATAGGATATCCAAGACAGACGATGGAGGAGTGCCGCCGCATCCGAAGACGGAGGCGGTAATCGCTCGATATGCTCGTGGCTTAGATTACCATCACATCATTCCTCCAAAACTCGAGAAGCTGTTGGCATGGCTTGATCGTCAGATTGAGGGAGGTGTTCGAGGCAGAGCATTAGTTGACACCGCTCCAGTTTTCGAGCGAGAACTCGCACGTCAGGCCGGCATGGGTTGGTTTGGCCGCAACACTATGCTTATCCACCCGAGACGCGGATCATTCTTTGTGCTTGGTCTGCTTATGGTGGATGTGGATCTAGAAACGACTGGGCCGTACATAGAGGACCACTGCGGAACTTGCCACGCGTGCATCGATGAATGTCCAACCGGTGCGCTACTTGGCCGTGAGGAGTCAGGTGCTCCAGCCATCGATGCTAGGCGCTGTATCTCGTACTTGACTATCGAGCTAAAGGGCTCCATCCCGCATCAATATCGGGCCGCTATTGGGAACCGGGTGTTTGGCTGCGATATCTGCCAGGAGGTGTGCCCTTGGAATAAGCGTTTCGCACAAGGCGATGGGGACCCTGCATACAGGCCGTCGAGTTCCCCTGAGCTACTTGTAGACCTAGCGAAAGAGATCTTGGAGATGTCTGAAAAGGAGTACCAGAGAAGATATGGGGGTTCACCGCTATCGCGGCCTCGTCGCAGGGGTATGCTTCGCAATCTTCTCGTGGGGATAGGCAACGCAATGAGCGAGCGAGTCCTTACCTCGGATCAGGAGGCTGAGGCGATTAGAGTCCTGGCCGCCGCTCTTGATGATCCACAACCTCTGGTTCGTGGTCACGCTGCGTGGGGGTTAGGGCAGGCCAGAGGCAATGAATTGGAAGCGGCGACCCAGAGTAGAACGGAAGACACGATCTTTACCGCTGAAGGGGTGCCACCATCATCGTGCGAAATTGCAGAGAACCTGTCACCGCTCGAACTGCTTTCTAGGCGCCGGGAGATAGAGACAGATGTTGAAGTTTTAGAAGAACTGCGGTTGGCGGCCAACTGAATACGAGGAGTTGTCTTGCGTCGTTAACTGCTTTTTCGACCGCGTTGTGACCTCAGGCGGTCAGGAACCAGTTTAAGCCCTCGTCGACAGCCTTGGTTGTCAGTTCGTGACGCCCCTGGAATTCAAAGTAGGTCACTTCGTAGCCATCCATTTCGAACATGGGTACGATGGCTGATCTGCTCATACTGACGGGGAGAACTCGATCATCAGTTCCGTGTGAAACGAATACTCTTGGCGCACCAACTATGGGGTCTTCGGGATCGGAAAATCCTGGGGACCAAGCGATGAGGTGGGAGAAGAGGTCTCCGTTTGGAGGGCCCAATGATAGAGTGTAGGATGCTCCATCAGAGAATCCTGCAAGGGCGATACGCAGCGGGTCGATCGCACATCGTTCGAATGTGAATCGCAGCACGGCATCGATGAATGCTACGTCTGGTCCGAACGCTCCATTGACGCGGTCCCATGTGCGGCCTCTAGAGTCTGGAGCTACGAGGACGATCCCCCGATTCTCGCAGGCGGCGTATAGGTCAGACCATCGGCCAGCATGCCCTCCACCTCCGTGTAGGGCGACGAGTAAAGGGGCCGGTTGGTCTTCGCGATATGACTCAGGTACGAAGAGGTAACCACCTCTCTCTAGGTCCTGACCTATTCGGGTCTGACCGCTCCTAAAGGACCGGAATGGTCGACGAGGTCTAGCTGTCAGTCTTGCGTTGCGCTCGCATGGTGTTCGTAAGGAAGGAGGTAGTGATGTCTCGTCACGGAGACGGCTGGCCCCACTTAACATCGGTGTTGCCACGAGTGCCCCGACGAAATCCCGACGTGTCCATGCCTTAGCAAGACGATTTGGGGGTCCAGGGAAGGATTTAATGAGGTCCATTTTCTCGGAGAAGTGAGCTG
>DLTN01000110.1 GCA_002500925.1 Gemmatimonadales bacterium UBA7835
CCATTTTCTCGGAGAAGTGAGCTGACCGCCCTAGGAAGCGAATACTCCGCAGTGCCCTCTCGCAACCCCACCTAGTCGGCGGCTCCTACGCGAGCTGAGCCGCAGCATTCATGCCTGCAGAGCGACCGGTAGCCCAGGCCCAGAGAAAATTGTGTCCTCCGATAGGGCCAAAGGCATCCAAGATCTCCCCGCACAGGTAAAGCCCAGGACACTTCGTCGATTCCATCGTAGCAGGGTGCACTTCAGAGAGAGAGACCCCTCCTCCCGTGACTTCTGCCTTCTTGTATCCGGCGTCACCAGTCCAAGGAACCGCGTATTGTGTCAACGTCTCAACCACGGATTTTCGATCTCCCTTCCGAAGCTGAGATAAGCGGGTCGCCCCATCGACTTCAGCTTCCGAAATAAGCTGATCGGCTAGGCGACGTGGCAACAAAGAGCTGATTGTTGATCGCACCGTCCCTTTTTCTGCTTGAAGTTTCTGATCCCATTCATATGCGTCTACCTGGGCCCATTGCACTGTCAGCTCTTGGCGCGAACCATCTTTCTTACCCCGTATTGCTAAGTGTGAAGCATCCAGTATCGATGGGCCACTCCAGCCGTCGTGGGTCACTAAGAGGCCGTTCGTGGTCGAGAAAGCCGGCCGACTTCCAGGTGCATTCACTGAGACCGTGAGCGAGATGCCGGCAAGACTCGCGTGGGGGTGTGGGTCTGCGATGAGGGGAGTGAGCGCTGGGTATGTCGGGTGTACGGTGTGCCCCAAGGCCTCGGCTATGTTCAATCCTGTGCCGTCACTTCCCGTCTTTGGGACTGAGAGGCCTCCTGTAGCGAGGACAACACATGCTGCAGTTAGCGACGGGGCGTTTTCGAGCTCTATCTGCCATTGCCCACTGTCTGGCTGGAGTCCGACTACGGACGCTTCGAACCAGATGCTTGCTCCTGCTTCCCGAATTCGAGCAACCAAAATGTCCCTTACATCTCTCGCCCGATTACTGGCGGGAAAAAGTTTTCCGGTTTCGGGTTCAAGTTCGAGGGGCATCCCAAGTTCGTGTTCAAAAAAAGCTCTCTGCTCATGGAGCGGCCAGGATCGTAAAATCTTGCGCAAGGTGTTAGGTGACGAGTCGGTGACGTATAGCTGAGGTTGGGCGTGGCCGGGAAGGATGTTGCAACGCCCACCCCCACTGATGAGAATCTTTCTTCCCCCGTCTGAGGTCCGCTCGATGAGGATGACATTAGCACCAGCTCTCGCTGCGGTAACAGCGGCGAGAAGACCGGCTGCTCCTGCTCCGATAACGGCGACGGTATTGCTGCAATTGTTTGAGGACATACGTGAAGCTGGCGTCGAAGGTGTCGATATGCCAAGCTGCTTGCACTATGCCGAATCCCATTCTCGAAGTGTGTTGTGGGTCCGCGGACTTTGCAGTCGCGGCCTCCTTAGCGGGAGCTGATCGTATTGAGTTGTGTGACAACTTGGTCGAAGGTGGCACTACACCAAGTATTGGTGCCCTCGAGATTGCATCAAGCAAGACCGATATCCCGGTTATGGCTATGGTACGACCACGAGGAGGAGATTTTCTTTATTCGGAACTAGAGTTCGAGGTCATGCTTCGTGACGCGGAGGCGCTCGCGGAAGCGGGTGCGGCAGGGCTTGTGTTCGGAATTTTAGATAGTGACGGGAGAATCGATTATAGACGCACGAGCCGCCTCATCGAAGCGGCTCGTCCGCTTTCTGTCACCTTCCACCGTGCTTTCGATCTCTCAAGAGACCTAGAGGAGAGCTTGGAGGTCCTGCTCGAAGTGGGTGCGGACCGAGTGCTGACTTCGGTTGGTAAGGAGAGTGTGCTAGATGGGCTAGATCTCTTATCAGCACTCATGGAGAGAGCCGGTGACAGCATCGTGGTCATGCCTGCCGGCGGTATCCGTCCTCACAACATAGGTCAGGTCTTAGCTGTCCCTGGGGTTACCGAAGTACACATAGGAGCGGCACAAACAAGAGCTAGTGGAATGAATTACCGCCGTGAGGGAGTTCCAATGGGATCTGCATATGAGACTGACGAATACGTCGTCCAAGTGGCAGATGTCGATAGGATAGCGGTCACGAAATCGATAATGGCTGACTCATCCGATGTCTGAACCGTTGGTTTGCCTATCGAGGCGGACGTTCATCAGGGTAACTGGCAATACCATGGGTGTGTCGGCCCTCGCGAGCACCCTAGGTTGTTATTCAGGTGGCCAGAACATGGACGATACCGATCTGATGACAGATCGGCCGATCTTAACACAGTGGGCGGATGATATCGTCAGAGTCGGGATCCCACTCAGGGAGCTTCCGGTCGCCTACGTCTCTATGGCACAGCGGCAGGTGTTCGTGGATCCGGAATTCAGAGATCGTGCCAGCTGGTTATTACGCGCTCATATTTCAGTCAGCACGTGGCACTGGCGCATTCCATTGCCCGGTGACACCGAGGGTGTTCCGATTGCGCCTGGGGACACGGATCGGGAATTCGAGGAACTCCCAATCCGTGAGTGGGACCCTAGAATGCCACCTGCAATAGATGATATTCGTATTCGTAGAGGTCGCCGGATCACTCGACGGATCATGCTCGACTGCATAGGGCTCGCGGGTGTCAGGACCGTAGATGCCGGGCCAGGGAGCCAAGGTGGTGCGCGGCCACTGGAGGCATGGGTGTCAGGTAGCCCTCTCTACGTAGATCTCGCAGATGGGTCAGTGGAGGGCACTGTTCGAGAGGATTTTCGGATCTTGGGTACTGCTTTTCGCTTCACTGGTCGAACGTGCCAAGGCGCGGGGGACTTAGTACAACTCGTGGGGTGGACCGGAAGGCTGGAGGACCAATCTCAGGGCTAGGAGACCCTTCGCCTACTGAAGGGGTCACGGGCCTATAGCGACTTAAGAT
>DLTN01000021.1 GCA_002500925.1 Gemmatimonadales bacterium UBA7835
CTATCAGACCGAGATCTTCACGCTGCTCGACGATTGATCGAGGGACGAACGCGTGTTGAAGTCGCGCTTCCGCTCCCCATTTATCGAACCTTTTCGTATGAGGTTCGTGGCGAAGCCCCATTGCCAGGTACTCGCGTTCTCGTGCCCTTCAGAAGGCAAGAGCTTATTGGGTGGATAACGGCGAATCGCCCCGACCCCGACGTTGAAAAGGTGAAAGCTGTTCTGGGCGTACTCGAGGACGTTCCTTCGGTAACGCCTGATCTGATGGAGCTCTGTGGTTGGATGGCCGAGTACTACGTCGCCCCACTTGGTATAGCGATTAGGGCTTCGATTCCAGCGGTCCTCTCAGATGCATCCCGAGACTACCTCTCGCTCACCGGATTACGGGGGGGAGACCTGAGTAACCGTGAAAAGCGTCTTTTGGAGTGGCTGTCCGAGCGAAAAGGCCCACAGCGGGTCAAAACAACTCGTAACAACCTAGGTATTGGATCTATTTGGCCCGAGGTACGCTCCTTGATTGCGTCTGGGCATATCACTCACGAGACCGTCTCTCCACCAAGTCCTTCAGTGAAGACTCGGCGTGTGGTGCGGATTGTCCGTTCTCTTGAGAATCTCCTTGAGCGTGATCAGGCGTTCGGGCGAGGGGAGCGTCAGAGAGAGGCATTCGGGTTCATAGAAGCGGCGGGAAACTCCGTGGAGCTTGCACGTCTTACTAAAGAAGAGGGCTTCAGCCGTGGCGTTGTTACTGCGCTGACGAAAAAAGGGCTTGTCGAGATAGTGGATGAAGAAGAGATCAGAGATCCCTTTGCGGGTGCCCCTCAAGGAGAGCCTACAAGACATACACCTACAGCCGCCCAGCAGGTCGCACTTAATGCTCTCCTCGAAGCATTGGACGAGAGAGATTCTAAACCATTTCTTCTTCAGGGTGTCACGGGGTCCGGAAAGACGCTCGTATACATAGAACTTTTGCGGCAGGCCCTTAAGCGCGGCCAGACAGCGATCGTTCTGGTCCCAGAGATTGCGCTGACACCACAGACTGTATCGCGGTTCCGGGCGCATTTTGGCGATGAGGTCGCTGTGCTTCATTCCGGACTCTCGTCTGGAGAGCGTTACGATGCTTGGCGAATGCTTCGTCGCGGGGAGCGCAGGATTGCGGTCGGCGCTAGGTCAGCTCTTTTCGCACCTCTAGAGAACATTGGTGTGATTGTTGTCGACGAGGAGCACGACAGCAGCTATAAGCAATCGGAAGCACCCAGGTATCATGCCCGTGATTTGGCTGTGATGAGGGCTCGGGCCCATGGGGCTGTGTGCGTTTTGGGAAGCGCGACCCCGTCGCTTGAGACTTGGCACAATTCTTCGGTCGGTAAGTTCAGTCGTCTTGTACTTCCAGAGCGTGCGGGAGGAGGTCGTCTTCCACTTGTTCAAGTCATAGACTTGCGGGCTGAGCGCAAGAAGGAAAAGTCGGAGCGCGGAGCTAAACCACGTAAACAATCTCGTGGCTCGGGAGTGTTGACGCAGGATCTCGTTGAAGCCGTCGATCTTCGCATCGCTCGGTCAGAACAGGTAATTCTTCTGCTGAATCGACGTGGGTATTCATCTTTTGTGCAGTGTCGAGAGTGCGGTGAGGTTGAGCAGTGTGAAAATTGTTCTGTGTCGTTGACTTATCACCGAGTAACGCAGCGCATTGTCTGCCATCACTGCCGGTTCGAGGCAGTCGCGCCGTCGCGGTGCACCCGGTGTGGCTCGGCGGATATTTCGTTTCGAGGATTAGGCACGGAGCAAGTCGAGCAGATTACGGCTGAGGCGTTTCCGGAAGCGCGTATCGCACGGATGGATGTTGATACGACTTCGGGAAAATGGGCCCATCAGCGTATCCTAGAGAGAGTTGGCCGTGGTGAGATTGATATCCTTCTCGGCACTCAGATGATCGCGAAGGGATTAGATTTTCCACGCGTAACGCTTGTGGGTGTTGTAAATGCCGATACTGGGATGCATCTCCCGGACTTCAGGGCCAGCGAGCGCACCTTTCAATTACTTAGTCAGGTGGCTGGAAGGGCAGGACGAAGCGAGTTGGGAGGTGAAGTCATAATTCAGACCTCACTGCCAGAGCATTACGCGGTCCGTGCGGCCGTGTCACACGACTTCGAATCCTTCGCCGTGCGTGAACTGCGTGAGCGTAATAGCCCCTTATACCCGCCGCATCTGAGAATCATCAACGTGGTGTTTAGTAGCCCAGACCAGCGTCTCGCTTTGCAGGCGTCAGAGGAGGCCGCTAGTTGGGTCCGTGATGGACTGGCTAGAAGAGAACGAGCCGGTACTGCGGGCCAATTAGAATTAGTGGGCCCAGCACCAGCCCCAATAGAAAAGCTCCATGGTCGTTGGAGATGGCATTTCTTTCTCCGATCTGATTCTCCTCGAGTCTTGGGGACGGTGGCTCGAGCTTTAGTCGAGAAGCTACGCCTTCCCGCTGGTGATATCCGCCTGACACTCGATCGCGATCCGGTAGCTTTGCTTTAACCCTGACGTGCAGTTTCAGAGTGGAGACTGATTTGATGGCCCTTAGGGGGCTAGGCTCGCAATGAAGAATCTACAAGTCCTGGGCGTGGCACTACACGTTGAGCTTTATCGCTGGTGCCGCCTTTGTGTAGATTGACACCGACTACAACCTCAACACGCCCCAAGGGTTCAGTGTCCCTGTAATGAGCGAAGCTTCATCAGAAGGTGAGCTGGTTCGGCTGGCGTTAAAAGGCGACGAAAACGCCTTTGGAAATCTCGTCGAGCTCTACCAGCGAGCGGCGTACGCGGTTGCGTACTCCGTGACCGGACGGCATGAGGACGCTGAGGATGCAGCGCAGGAGTCGTTTTTAGTTGCATTAGAGCGACTAGAGGAGTGCAGAAACCCGGACCGCTTTGGGGGATGGTTAATGACCATTGTTCGAAATCGATCCAAAAACCTGATTCGACGTGAGTCGCTTCGGGAGACAGATGAAATTCCGCTGGGCGCGACCTCAAGGAGTCCTATGCCGGATAGGGTGGCGGAGAACACACAAATCAGGGAGATACTCGAAGGTGCCTTGCGTAAGCTTCCTGAAGTACAAAGGCAGATTGTCTTGCTACATGATCTTGAGGGCTGGAAACACAGGGAAATTGCGGACAGGTTGGGACTTCCGTCGGGCACTGTGAGGTCGCACTTACACTTTGCAAGAAAAGTCCTGCGTGTGGAGTTGGGATCATCCCCTTTAGGGGCGGAGATACATAGGAAGGTGCAATAAATGGATTGGACCAAGGGCCGCGAGGGTCGAGAAGGTGACCTCGGTCGTGATATAGAATTAGAGGAACAGCTACGAGTGCTCGACCCGTCGCAGGATGACACTGGCTACTGGTTTCGTTTTCGCGGTTGGGTCATGAAGGAAGCTGCAGATGAGCTTGCGCGCCGCCGCTTGGCGGTGGACTTGACGGTGGAAGATTTATTGGAGTCTTGGTCTCGTACGGTCATCCCAGTTGCCTTGGCAGCTGCGATCGCAGCTATCGCACTCATGCGAAACTCTCCAAATGACGATCCTAAGGTGTTTTTGGCGGTTGGAGTAGAAGAGCTGCTTGTTAGAGAGATTCCAGCCCAAACTCAGCCAGTGCTATTGTCACCCAATGCGGCGGAGGGGATCGTCGCCTTCGCTTTGGATATCTACTAGTGGTTCAGGAATCTCGAACTAGGCTCACGACGGTAGTGCTTCTTCTAGTCGTCTTCGGCACCGGTTTTCTGATTGGTTTTGCAGTAGACAATGAAGGGATGAGCGAGCTAGAAAATGACAGCAGCATGGTGGCAGCGGAGGTCGAAGTCGATACCAACGTGAGCGAAGTGGAGCCACGCCGGAGTCGCATATACGACCAAGTCGAACCTAACGAAGAACAACTTCGTGTCATCGACTCTATCGTAACGGTGCATCGCGGACGGACGAACACGCTAGATGAAGAGATGCGGGCACAGCTAAACAGCGGGTTCAGGTTGATTCTTCTTGAGACCCGAGAGGCGATTAAAGATGTCCTCACGTCGGAACAGGCTGCTGAATATCAAAGGCTCTTGGAGGAGAACGACGCTCGCCGCGACGCTCGAGAGAATGAGGATGAGGGGAACTGAAGTAATGCCTCATAACTTACGGGCCTGCCCCGGGTCTATGGCCTGTGTCGTGTTAGCTCTGACTGTTCTTATTCCGACTGCCGCATGGGCTCAGCAAAGTATCTCGCTGGACGATGCGATTGAGAGGGCTGTCATCCGAAGTCCCCAGATGGCGTCGCAGCAGCAGCAAGTAGACAACGCTTATCTAACACAGAAGACCAGCTGGGGGAGGTTCTTGCCGACGCTAAGTGCGAGCGGCTCGGGCTCTCTTCGCAGTTCGTCAACGTTCAACGATGTGACTGGCCTACTTGAGCCGGGCAGTTCTGATTCATATGGTGCCGGCCTCAGTGGTAGTTGGACGGTACTGGAGGGGACACGGCGTTTCCGGGAGTATGATGCAGCGAAGGCGGACGTTCGTGCGGCGGAAGCAAGGTATGTGGACTCTCGCTATCAGGTAGCTCTGCAGACGAAGACGGTCTTCTTCAATGCGCTTCGCCAGCAGGACCTGCTAGAAGTATCTCGGCAGCGTATCATCCAGGCCCAGCAGAACATGGAGATTGTTCGGCGCCGAACATTACTCGGTGAAGCGACCGTGTCCGACTCGTTGCGGGCTCGTCTTGATGTGGTCAATGCTGAACAGGCAGTGCTGCAAGGAGAAACGGCCCTTCGTGCTTCCCGTTTTGCCCTAGGTCGACAGGTAGGGATCGGCCGACCGGTAACCCCGGTTCGACCGGACAATCTGGACCCGACTATGCTTCCGTATAGTGAGTCGGAGATCTTGGAGATTGCGGAGATGGTATCTCCGGCCGTGATCGCAGCTAGTGAAAGCACCTTGTCGGCGGGCCTCGGCGTATCAGCTGCGCGCACTCAGTACGTTCCTACTATGCGACTCTCCTCCGGCTACAACTGGCAGAACCAGACGATGTCGTTCGACGGTGGAAGTACGTCTTGGAATATGTCGCTGAGCATGAGCTACCCGATCTTCAATGGCTTTCAGCGTGAGGCGAGCATTGATCGGGCACAGTATGTGCAAAGAGTTGCGCAACTCCAGGAGGACGATGTCAGACTCGGTGCTCGAGAGGAAGCGGACGCTGCTTTACAGAATCTTTTGACTGCGGAGCAGGCTATCGTCATTGCCGAAGACGCGGCATTTGTAGCAGCAGAAGATCTTCGCGTCGTGCGAGCGAGGTACGAGGTAGGAGCCGCGACCATTTTAGACATCCTCGTCAGTCAGAATGCTGTTACGCAGGCAGATGCAGACGTGGTGACCACGCGATATGACTACATTCTCGCTCGGGCTGGACTCGAGGCGATTCTGGGGAGAGAGATGTGAGCGATATCATCCGGACGGAAGGTCTAGAGAAGCATTACCACTTAGGTGCCGAGACCGTAAGAGCATGTGATGGGGTGGATTTGCTGATTGCACAGGGTGAGTTCGTTGCAATCATGGGTCCGTCGGGGTCGGGAAAGTCGACTTTGATGAACATGATTGGCTGCCTCGATACACCCACTGGGGGTCAGTATTGGCTAAATGGCACTCTGGTAAGCGAGCTCTCTGAAGATGAACTCGCACGTGTACGCAATCGAGAGATCGGTTTTGTCTTTCAGACTTTCAATTTACTCCCGCGAGCTACCGCACTGCACAACGTTGAACTCCCACTGATATACGCTGGTATACCTAGTAAAGAGAGGAGGCGCAGGGCATCCGAGAAGCTGGAACTGGTTGGGCTTGGTGATCGGATGGGTCACAAGCCGCCTGAGATGTCGGGCGGACAGCGTCAGCGGGTTGCTATTGCTCGTGCGCTGGTCAACGAGCCCGCATTGCTTCTCGCAGACGAACCTACTGGAAACCTAGATTCAGTCACAAGCGAAGATGTTATGCGTCAGTTTGAAGAGCTCAACCAACAGGGCCAGACGATAGTTCTGGTAACTCACGAACACGACATTGCCGGTCACGCCCAACGGCAGGTTCATCTTAAGGACGGGTTGCTGGAAAAAGACTTCTTGAACCCGGTGGAAACCACAGGATGAAGAAATATCTCAACTTTGTTGCGCTTCTCACGTTGTTTGTGGGAACTGCATGTGGTACCGATCAGGCTGCAGAAGAAGTAGCGCCAGCGCTTCTCACTGCCGAAGCAGCAATTGGTGACTTGCTTATCCGTGCCGAAGCGACTGGCACTGTAGAGCCAGTCCGTGAGGTCGAAGTCAAATCAAAGGCTTCCGGTGAAATTCTTCAGCTACTGACAGATATCGGTGAGATCGTTAGGCGTGGAACACTTTTGGCCGAGATAGACCCGCGCGATGTCAGAAACCGATACAACCAGACGCAGGCTGACCTCGCCGTAGCTCAAGCACAGCTGGACATCGCCCAAGCTCAATTGGAGCGCCAGCAGGCCCTGTTGGAAGCCGACGTTATTACGCAGTCCGAGTTCGAATCGGCTACGCTCTCGCACGCTAACGCTGAGGCGGCCCTAGTAAGGGCCCAGACGAATTTTGAACTCGCTGAGTTACAGCTAGCTGATGTTAGCATCCGCGCGCCTCTCGATGGGACGATTATCCAGAAGAATGTCGAAGAGGGAACAGTGATTCAGTCGGCAGCCTCAAATGTATCTGGAGGAACGGCGCTATTCGTCATGGCCAACCTAGACGATATGCAGGTTCGAACACTGGTTGATGAGACGGATATGGGAGATCTAGAACCAGGACTGGTCGCGACCGTTACCGTAGAGGCGTATCCAGATCGGACTTTTATGGGTGTTGTTGATAAGATCGAACCTCAAGCGGTCGTCGTACAAAACGTGACGATGTTTCCGGTTATAGTTTCGATTGACAACCGTGCTGGCCTGCTCAAACCGGGGATGAATGCGGAAGTGGAAGTCCAAATAGACGAAGCGAGAAGCGTGATTGTTGTGCCGAACAATGCGATCGTGCAGCCCTCGGATGTTGGGCCAGCTTCGATGGCTCTGGGACTAGACATTGAAGATATGGATCTGTCTCAGTTCATGGCCCGAGGGCGGGGTAGCTTTACAGGTGGAAGAGCGGCTGGTGGCTCTGGCGTGCCCTCGAATAATGCGGGCTCCGAAAGGGAGAATGGCCGTAGCGGTAATCCTCGTGCGCAATTCGACCAGATGCGTGCTCAGGTAGCATCCGGAGAGATCACACAGGATTCTTTGCGTAAGGTGATTCAATCCATGCGAGCTCAGTCAGGAAGGGACCAAGGCAACTTCGGCCGGTCGGAGGAATTGACTGATGAAGGTGCCCCTCCACGTGAGTCTCGTCCAGCAGTTGTATTCGTACTTTCTGCCGACAGTATTCCGGAGCCCAGGCTCGTACAGATGGGACTGGGTGACTGGGATAACACAGAGATTATTGATGGTCTGGAAGAAGGGGAAACACTTGTGATTGTTGGGGCGGCGCAGTTGCAGGCCCAGCAGGATGCTTTCACGCAGCAGATGAGAAGGCGGTCACCGTTCGGTGGTGGTCGGCCACTTAGCAGTTTCAGGTAGGAATAGTCTATGTTGCTTTTCGAGATTGTTATGGTCGCAATGGCGGCCGTAAGAGCGAACATGCTTAGGTCCGTTCTGACCACGCTTGGCATCGTAATTGGTATAGCGGCGGTGATAACAATGGTCGCGTTGGGTGAAGGTGCTCAACAAAGGGTTGAAGAACAGATCAACCGGATGGGAACTTCAGTACTTACGGTTAGGCCTGGACAGCAGATGTGGGGTGGCGTTTCTCGGGGCGATACCGAGCTTTCTGTTGACGACGCTATCGCCCTTCGAGATCAGTCTAACGGATTGCTTCAGGTCTCACCGGAGCAGCAGTCGAGACTGCAAGTCGCGTACAAGCGTTGGAACTCGAACACGCAAATTATGGGTGTGTGGCCAGAGTACTTCGAGATTTACGACCACGGTCTGCAATACGGACGTTTTTTCGACCAAGGTGAGGTCCAAGGGAGACGCAGGGTAGCAGTTCTGGGCTTCAATATGGCTGAAACGCTGGGAGAAACTCCGCCGGAACTTCTAGTTGGGGAGACGATCCAGATCCGCGGGATCATGTTCGAAGTAATCGGTATTATGGAAGAGAAGGGAGATGCAGCGTGGGTGCGTCCGGATGACCAGGTATTTATACCACAATCAACTGCACAGTATCGTGTCATGGGAGGTCGCGATCGTCTCAACTCGATTTATGCGGCTACGGAGACGCCTGAACAGCTTGACGCTGCGTTCGCTGAAATCGACCGGATCGTGCGTCGTGAGCACCGAATTAAGGCAGGAGAGGAAGTTGATTTTAACATCCGAAATTCAGCGGATCTGCTGGAAACCTTCAACGAAACGACTCAGACCTTTGCCTTCCTTTTAGCTGGGATTGCTGCAATCTCGCTTCTCGTTGGAGGTATCGGGATTATGAACATCATGCTCGTCTCAGTCACCGAACGGACTCGTGAGATTGGAGTGCGGAAAGCGCTAGGTGCAACTAGGAGGGCGATTATGACGCAGTTTCTAGTAGAGGCTCTCTTCTTATGTGTATTGGGTGGCATGATTGGGGTAGCGGCTGGGTATGGGGCTTCTGAGATGATGACTCGGGTGGCTTCGTGGGAGACACGTGTCGCTCCTGAAGCAGTGGCTGCTGCTATTGGCTTTTCAGCAGCGGTAGGGCTCTTCTTTGGGCTGTGGCCTGCTAGGCGTGCTGCCCTTCTCGACCCTATAGACGCTCTCCGTTACGAGTAGGATCTGAGAAGGGGATCCTCCTTGGTGGTGGGTTAGGGTTACCCCATGCGGACCAGATGCATTGCCCACGTTCTCTCTCTTGAA
>DLTN01000065.1:0-16162 GCA_002500925.1 Gemmatimonadales bacterium UBA7835
ATCTTTCATACAATGGAAGCTGCAGGACACGCTGTCACGGACATTATTGGGTCGGGACTAATGCCTGCCGCGGTAGAGATTGTTGATAACGCCACGATCGTTGCAGTTGAGGCCAGTGTATTTTCTGCGGGCTACCCTATCGATGCGGGTGCAGCTTTGGTGGTCGAGTTCGATGGCACGGAGGCTGGTCTTGACGATGATGCGGACAGGGCTGAGCAGTGTTGTTTATCAGCAGGCGCGACAAAGGTGATCAGGGCGACATCGGATGAAGAGCGTATCGCTCTTTGGAAAGGCCGGAAGAAAGCGTTCGGAGCTATGGGACGAATAGCGCCGGACCTCTTAGTTCAGGATGCGACGGTGCCTCGGACCCGGCTTCCAGAGGTGCTGGCCCGTATCACAGAAATTGGTCACGAATATGATCTCAAGATCGCCAATGTATTCCACGCTGGGGATGGAAACTTGCACCCTAATATCCTGTTCGACAGGCAGAACAAAGAGGAGTTGGAGCGAGTTGAAAAAGCATCCCGTGAGATAATGACGCTTTGTGTGTCGGTTGGCGGGACAATCACTGGCGAGCATGGGGTTGGTGTAGACAAGAGGGCTTATATGCCCTTGGTATATAACGACGTTGAAATGGAAATGCTCCGAAGCGTGAGGAGAGTCTTTGACCCTGATGGGCGCCTCAATCCGGGCAAGGTTGTTCAATGAACCTAGCTAGGAGCTTACGGGCGTCGTTGCCCGGTGTTTCGACTCGCGAGTGGGACCAATCTGATCATGACGGACTCTGGCTTGGCGGCACCCCAGAAGTCCTGATTTCTCCAGTCTCCGCACAGGAGGCCTCACAAATCCTCACTTGGGCCGGGCAGGAAGGTTTAGGGGTCTTACCCCTAGGGAGTGGACGCCACTTGGGTCCGGTCGGTCGAGGGAGGTTCGTTGCGCTGGAAACGTCACTGCTTTCCGGTGTTGATGAATATGAACCCGCCGATCTCACTATCACTTCGGGGGCAGGCACGAGCTTTAGTACTGTAGACTCCACGTTGCGAGACAATGGTCAGTGGGCGCCTTTCGACTCTCCCGGTGTGACTGAACGTTCTATAGGAGGCTTCGTCTCTGAGGCTTCCCACAGTCCTTTGTGGGCAGGATACGGATCTCTAAGAAACCACGTCCTTGGAGCCACTCTTGTCGCTGGTGACGGGAGGGTGCTTCGCTTAGGTGGCAAGGTCGTGAAGAATGTGGCAGGCTATGACCTTCTCCGTCCGGTCGTCGGTGGCCAAGGTCGTCTCGGCATCCTCACCTCCGTATGCTTGCGGGCGTTCCCGTTACCTGCGCACGAGCGGGTTCTCGTTCTTAAGAGAGCAAGGGTGATGGACTTGATTGAACCAGCACTGCTCGCAGGGACAGCCCCCGTGCTCCCGGTTTCTATAGTGCTGGTCGGGCAGTTGGCTGCCCTAAGTGGCAGCTCGGCGCTTGTGTTGCGTTTACATGGGGCCGAGTCCACAGTGGACGCGGATCAATCAGCGCTTGAAAAACATCTTGGGATGTCGCTCGATCCTTTAGCCGCCGACGAGGTTGATAGTTGCCTTGTTGAGGTTAGGGACAGGGGCGGGCTGGAGCCGCGTTGTGTAGAGGTTTCGGTGTTACCGTCATGTCTCTCAAAAGTAGTTGCCGCTGCGGAGGAGGTCGGTGCGGCTAGGGCAGTAATTGACTCTTATGCAGGGAGGCTTCGCATGGGATCGACCGACATGTCTGTCGACGCTGTTGCTGACCTCAGAGGAGCAGCGGAGAATCTGGGTGGAGCACTTCGAGTCGTACGCTGGGATAGTGCCTCCAGACCGCAAGACACCTTGTGCCGAAATGCTGAGGTCCAACTTGCCCAGCGTCTTGAATCGATTTTTGACCCGGGCGGAGTCCTGTGGCCCGCCCGCCAGTGACGATCGTGGAGCTGGCTGGGGCGATGGAGGCGCAAAGAGAAAGGTTGCTTCCATGCGTGCACTGCGGCTTTTGTCTTCCGGCTTGCCCGACGTACAACCGCCTAGGCGACGAGAACGATTCCCCGAGAGGACGACTGCACCTCATGCAGGCCGTCGTCGAAGGTCGTCTTGATCCGGAATCGGATGCTTTCCAAGTCCACATTGATCGGTGCCTAGGCTGTCGAGCGTGTGAGCCAGTGTGTCCGTCCGGTGTCGAATACGGAACCCTACTGGAGCTGGCTCGGGAAACTGCCTCTGCCGCCCGGGCTCCAGACGCACTCACGCGCGGGTTGTTGACTGTTATGGCCTCTCGCATGCTGCGTGAAATTCTATTTTTGGGCGGTCGGATGCTCCGGGTTACTGGCTTTGCTTCCGCGATGGTTGGCGTGCTGGGGCGAATCGGATTCGCGGGCAGGCTTCGGTTTGCTTTAGCCATGCTCTCTGCCACCCGGCCCTCGGCCCGGCTCGGACAGGGGCTCAGGGGGGCTGAGAGAGAACCCCAGGGTTCAGAGACAGCGGGTGCCCACGCGCCACGAGAAGAGGGGGATGGGATTGTGGGTGTCCTCCGCGGTTGCGTTCAGGAGGGCCTGTATAGACGGATTAACGACGCCACTGCCAGAACGCTTGACGTGAACGGCTACGACGTCCGCACTGTTACTCGACAAGACTGCTGCGGCGCTCTGCACGCTCATGGTGGCGCGCTGAAGGAGGCGCGGATTTTGGCGACAAGGAATATCCGAGCCTTCGAAGGAGCTGGAGTCGACTGGGTGGTGGTCAGCGCAGCAGGATGTGGCGCGACAATGAAAGAATACGGTGTGTTATTTGAGGGGGACCCCATGGAAGAGCGGGCCAGGGCTTTCTCGGCAAAGGTGCGAGATGTGTCGGAGTTGCTAGCCGAAACCGGGCCGCGCTCAGGCGCTTCTGTCGACTGCACAGTGGCATATGATCACCCTTGTCACTTGATGCATGCTCAGGGTATCAGCTCTGAGCCGCTTAGGGTCCTCGAGGCAGTTCCGGGGGTGGACGTGCGTGTTATCGCGAAGGCGGATGAGTGCTGTGGTGGCGCCGGTATATATGGAATGACCCATCCTGATCTAGGGTCGCGTATTGGAAACGACAAGGTAGCGGCTGTGCGGGATGCAGGAGCTGAGTTCGTGTGCACGCCGAACCCCGGATGTATGATGCAAATTGGTGCCGGCCTCTGTCTGGAGGGTGATGCTGAGGAGGCGGTCCATCCGGTAGAAGTCCTAGACGAGAGCTATCAGCGGGCAGGGTATTACAGGTGAACCGATGGTGTTTCAGGGAGACCGTACTGCTGGGCCAGAGCTTTCCTAAGCAACCAACGAGCGTCATGGCTCGTGTCGTCTCTTTCGCACGAGGCTGGTGCTGATGTCCGGTGGGCCAAGAGCAACGGAAGTTGGTGACCGGACACTTGGGCGCGTTCATGGTATGCGCGATGCGTTCATCGATTTCGTTTCGAGACTCTGTCGAGTTGAGTCTCCAACCGACCATCCGGATACTCAGTCAGAGGTTCACGCAATTCTCGAGCCTGCTTTCAGAGAGTTGGATTATGATGTGCGTATCATCAGGGGGCTTAAGAGCGGTAACCACTTGTTAGCTGTTCCGCGAGTTCGTTCTAGGAGAAGCCCTTTCCAGTTGTTGATGGGACACAGCGACACGGTCTGGCCGATAGGCACACTGGGTCGTATGCCAGTGTGCGTAGAAGGCGACCGACTTCGCGGGCCAGGAACGCTAGATATGAAAGGCGGACTTGGGATGATCGTTTTTGCGCTTCGAGTTCTGCGGGATATGGATATGGTGCCGACCGTGGCGCCGGTCGTCTTTGTGAATGCAGATGAGGAGACGGGGAGCCCGGACTCGAAGAGGCATGTGGTTCGGCTTGCTAAGGCGTCGAATCGCGCTCTAGTTCTCGAGCCTGCTTTGGGGCCCTCAGGGCTTATCAAAACAGCGCGAAAAGGAGTTGGTAACTTCGAGGTTGTTGTGCGCGGAAAAGCGGCGCACGCTGGACTCGACCCCGAAGCCGGTGCCAGCGCAATACTCGAGATTTCTCATGTTATTCAAGAGCTTGACCTGCTCAATGAACCGAGTAAGGGTACCACTCTCAATGTCGGGCTTGTGAAGGGTGGCACGCGACCCAACGTGGTCGCGGCGGAGGCGATCGCGTCGGTCGATGTTCGTGTCACCTCGAGTGACCATGGCCGGCGGATTGAGGAGCGTATGAGTGCGATTGAGCCGGTGAATCAGGATGTTGCGATTGAGGTGCACGGTGCAATACGAGTGCCGCCACTTGAGCGCACCCCGAGAAACGTGACCTTGTGGAAAGAGGCTAGGCAGAGAGGCGGTGATTTGGGTCTGGTCTTGGATCATGGGCTGGCTGGGGGTGGCTCCGACGGAAACACTACTAGCCTTTACACGGCGACTCTTGACGGTCTCGGTTGTGTTGGAGATGGAGCGCATGCAGATCATGAGCATATTGAGTTGACGGCCTCCCTGGATAGATGTGCGCTCCTCGCCCGGCTCTTGATGTCCCCTGCTCTGGCTGAGAGCTAGTGCGAGGGAGAGGACCGGAATGAGTAATTACGTCATTCGCCCCTTCGAAACATTGGACCACTATCACGAGTGCGTGGCCCTCCAAGAGGAGACGTGGGGCAGTGGTTTCTCGGAGCGCGTAGCGCCGGCGATCCTTAAGGTTGGAGGCATTCTTGGGGGTGTTTCTGCGGGTGCGTATGACGCGGATGACAGGCTGGTCGGCTTCGTCTTTGGTCTGACCGGAGTTCGTGATGGGGAGGTTGTGCACTGGTCTGACATGCTTGCCGTCCGTCCGGAGGTTCGTGACTCGGGTCTAGGTCGACAGCTAAAGTCCTATCAGCGCGATGAGGCGATGGCACTAGGAATCGAAAAGATGTACTGGACCTTCGACCCACTTCAGAGCCGTAACGCACACCTTAACATCACTCGCCTTGGTGCAGTGATTCGAGAGTACCAAGTCGACATGTACGGTCAGACGGACTCTCCGCTCCACAGGGGCATTGGAACGGATCGCTTCGTTCCTGTGTGGGAGTTATTCACAGATCGGGTTTCGGGTCGCCTGAAAGACGATCCGCTACACGCGTTTGATCCCACAACTGTGCGAGGTGAGGTGATACAGGTCGCCCTCGAGGCCTCCTTTTCGTCGGATGGATCCTATCCTCGGCCGGGCCAGATGGACGCGACGCTCGAGAGCGAGTGGGTAAGAATCGACATCCCGTCCGACGTTGATGCCCTAATGGAGGACGACCTGCAACTGGCTCAAGCTTGGCGAGCTACGACCAGAGAGGCTCTGACCCATTACATGGGCTTAGGTTACGAGGTCCATGAATTCATTCGAGGATTGCATTCGTCAGGCTATCTCCTAGCCCGTGGTGCTGGGTTTGGCTCTTGATGGAGAGAACGATTGCCGTCCCGGAAACAAGACAAAACTCCTGAATCCCCGAAACTCACAAAATTGATCAGCCACCCATGAAAATAGAACGAGCTACACTCCGAGAGATTCCTCTCCGCCTAAAGGAGTTTTTCCAGATCTCCAGCGGTGGCTCTCAGGACCGTCGGATTTTGCTGCTGACCCTGGAGGGTGAGGGGCTTCAGGGGTGGGGTGAGTGTGTCGCGTCAGCTGATCCCTCATACGCATATGAGACCACTGATACGTCATGGCACGTGCTAACGGACTTTATCCTCCCCAGCGTAGTTGGGACAGAAGTGCATTCGCCCGAGGATGTGCTTGATCCCGTGTGGTGGATTCGAGGCCATGGGATGGCAAAGGCTGCTGTTGAAATGGCGAGTTGGGACATGGCAGCTCGGGCGGATGGCGTTTCTTTGTCCCAGAAGATCGGCGGTGTTCGTGACCGTGTGCCGGTAGGGGTCAGCGTTGGGATCAAGGACACCGACGAAGAACTCCACGATCAGGTGCAAGGGTTTATCGAAGACGGATATGCCCGTGTAAAGATCAAGGTCAAACCGGGTCGTGATATAGACATGCTATCGGGGCTTTGCGAGCGCTTCCCCGACACGGTCTTTATGGCAGACGCGAACTCTGCTTACACTCTGGCAGACGTCGACATCCTCAAGGCGCTAGACCCGCTTGACCTTCTGATGATCGAGCAGCCACTCCGATATGATGACTTTCTTCATCATGCTCGCCTCCAAGAACAGATCGATACCCCGGTATGCTTAGATGAGTCGATCAAGACCGAGTGGGACACGGAACTAGCTCTCGAGCTCAAGAGTTGCCAAGTCATCAATATTAAGCCAGGTCGGGTAGGTGGCCTTAGTACGAGCTGCCGCATTCATGACATGATGGAGGACGCGGGCCTAGCCGTATGGTGCGGTGGGATGCTTGAGTCGGGAGTGGGGCGGGCCCATAACGTAGCGCTTGCGTCGTTGCCTAATTTTACACTCCCTGGTGACATATCCGCGAGCAGCCGCTACTGGCACAGAGACATTGTCTCACCGGAGTTCACGGTAGCGGACGGGCACATGGCTGTTCCGACCGGTCACGGGATTGGTGTAGAGATCGACACTGATTTTATAGAGTCGATTTCTACACGAGTTGCGACGTTCGGCCCCTGAGTCTTTACTCTGCGGGACGAAGATCGACAGTGACTTGCACTTGCACGTGACCCATGTCAGCTCGGTCCCGCAGGGCGTCCTTGACTCTCGGTTCGAGCTTCTGGTAGGTCGCGCGGATACCGCCGCGCAGCTCATCCCTTAGGATTTTGAGAGCATTGACGTCAGCGCGACTAGTTTTGGTCTCTTTTTTGGCGTCAGCCACCTGGTGCGAGCGGATCTCGAATGGCGAGACCCCGACATCGTCATACCGTTCGTGGTCCATGTACTGGATGGAGATGCTAACGTCCCCGCGCGCATGATGATGATGGATGTCGCCCACTGCTTGGAAACGGGATGCGAGACGGCCGAGTTCAGCGCGCTGAGCACACTTCATATAAGCGCGCTCGAGGATGCCGAAGATCCTCTTCATCCTTTCCGTGGTGGTAGCGTCGACGTCGGGCATTTCGGTGTCTAGTTCTCGCCCGACTGCCTGTCTCTCCACATACAGCCCTGCGGCCTCCGCAGCCCGGTTTCGGGCACGGTCAATGTTGTCTAAAATCCTGTCAGGATTGGTGCGATAACTCATGAAGACCTTCAGGGCAGTACTTGTGCTCACTCCGCACCTAGGAACAGGCGCAGAATTAGGGAGCAACAGAATACCAGCCGGCGGTGAACCCGCCAAGGGCGTTGTGCAGCCCGTGGGGACAAGAAAGCGTGACGCAACCTGTCTGTCGTGGGGTCTCTTAAACCGATGGCTACCACGTCGGACACAAATACTGAAGGGCAAGTAGGCCACCATGGACAAATGGACACCCCCCGGAAATGAGGATGGGCAGATAGGTCCCGGCGTTTCCGAAGACAACGATGAGCGCTGGATCGAGCCCAGGATGGACAGCCTGCTGAGGCGCCTTTTCAATGCGTTCGTCAGCCCTGAACGACTGATGTATCAAGTAGCCAAAGAGCCTAAGTGGGTTGGGGCCCTTCTGCTAACCACACTGATTTCGGGTGTTACCGCAGCGATGGTTCCCCCGGAACTCATCTTTGAGACTATTCGACAGCAGATGATCGCTCAGGGAGCATCCTTTGAGAGCTTTAGCGAAAGCCAAGAAATGATGACCGCACTTAGATATGGTCGGATTCCTGGGGCAGTGATCTTCTCACTTGTGCTGCAATTCGGAATCGCGGCAATCTACTCAGTCTTGTTCATATTCATTTTAGGGGATGACGGCAGTTTTTCGCAGTATCTTGCGGCTGTTTCACACGGGTGGTTCATTCCCGTCCTTATCGGTGTTCTGCTGCTTCCGTTGATGATTCAGACCCAAAACCTTGAGTTGAGACTGTCGGTAGATGTCTTCATCGCAGGGTTCATTGAGGGTGGATTCGTGCGGAACGTGGCCAAGCTTCTAGATCTAACAGTGATATGGTCGATTCTCGTTATTGCTCAGGGTGTTCATGCGATCGACAGGCGGCGCTCCTTCGGGAGTGCGGCCACGATGATGCTAGCTCTCTTCTTCGTGTATGCAGTTGCTGTCGGGTTCCTTCAGACTCGCGCGGTTGTCTGAGTGCTGCTTCCTGTTCTTGTCCGCTGAGTAGAGATGGAGGTGAGATTTGAGTTCCTCTAGAGGTCGGCTTGTGGCTGTCTTGATCGCCGTCGTGTCTTCCGCTGCGGCAGCCTTTCACATGTACGCGGCGGGTATCTCGCCGTTCACAGCGTTAGAGCAGCGACCGGTCCACTTGGCGTTGATGTCCGTCCTAGGCTTCTTGGGTGTCGGTGTGCAGAGGCGCATTCGAACGGGAGAAGAGGACGAAGGGCCCACTCTTGGTGAGCGGATTAGCCAAGGAACTGGGTGGCTCTTCGCGGTCATGTCGGTGATCGCCTGTGCGTACATTTTTCTCGAGAACCAAGAGCTTGTAGCGCGTTCGGGCAGTCCCACACAGATGGACTTGATCATGGGGGCGATCACGATTCTTCTCGTGATGGAGCTCGCACGTCGAGCTACGGGGTGGGGCCTCATCACCGTATGTATGCTCGCACTACTTTATGCCTTTGCCGGTCCGTATCTGCCTGGCTTCCTGGCACATCGCGGATATGGTGTCACTAGGCTTATAGAACACTTGTACCTGTCGACCGAGGGCGTGTGGGGCATTCCACTCGGGGTGTCGGCAGACTTCGTGTATCTGTTTGTTCTATTCGGAGCCGTTCTAGACACTGCGGGCGGCGGTGCGCTATTGATCGCTATGGCGAACCGAATAGCTGGTCGGACACGTGGGGGGCCAGCTAAGACGGCGGCGGTGGCCAGTGCCTTCATGGGGTCACTTTCGGGAAGCGCGGTCGCTAACGTCGTTACAACGGGAACGTTCACTATTCCGTTGATGAAACGTGCGGGCTTTCGCCCGTTTTTCGCTGGTGCGATTGAGGCCGCTGCTAGCACGGGCGGGCAGCTTATGCCACCTGTCATGGGAGCTGGTGCCTTTATTCTCGCGACGTGGACCAACATTCCGTATTTGGAGGTAGCTGTCGCGGCTATCATCCCGTCGATCCTCTACTACAGCGCACTGCTGGCCGCTATTCACTTCAGGGCGGCTCGTATGGGGATCGAACCGTCGGGAGAACAGGATAAGGAGCCTATTGTCGATCGTCTCCATCTCCTGCTCCCACTTGCGATCATTGTCGTTCTGTTGGGGATGGGGCGGTCTCCCATGCGAGCCGCGTTCTGGGGAGTTTTGTCGGCTGCGGTGATGGCGATAGCAAGACCCGCAACGAGACCATCGCTCCCACAACTCCGTGACATCATGGAGAGGGCGGGTCGCGGAGCTGTTCAAGTGGCGGCAGCTTGCGCTGCAGCCGGAATCGTCGTGGGGGTAGCTTCGCTTACCGGAATCGGTCTTAGGATGTCAGAGCTGATTATTACCCTTTCAGGGGGCAACCTCTTTGGCGCCCTCATCCTTACCGGGCTTGGCTCGATCGTTCTGGGTATGGGACTTCCGACCACTGCGGCGTATGTCGTTCTTGCGGCACTCGGTGCGCCAGCGCTTGTGCAGCTCGGAGTCGACCTGCTCGCCGCTCACCTATTCATCTTCTATTTCGGCTGCATCTCGAACGTAACGCCCCCGGTGTCGCTGGCGGCTTTCGCTGCGGCGGGAATTTCCGGAGCACCTCCAATACGTACCGCGCTTTATGCTGCGATGCTTGCCGGTGCTGGCTTTGTTGTCCCGTTCATGTTCGTGTACGGTCCGGAACTTCTCTTGGATGGTGCGCCGATCGCGATCTTGCTTGCGACGACCACTGCGTTGATTGGGGTCACCTCGCTCGCGGCAGGCGGGGTGGGTTTTGCTCGAGCTCGACTTGAGGGATGGGAGCGCGTGGTCGCCCTGCTCTCTGCCGGATTGCTGGTGTACCCAGGTCTAGCATCTGATCTCGCTGGCCTCGCTGGTGTGGCGCTAGTGTTTTTCCGTTCGGAAGACGATGCGGTCGCTCGTTGGACAAAGTGGGCGGGTGCGACATTAGTGGCAGGAGTGGCCGCGGGGTTCTTTGTGCTAACCCCTGCGGCAGGGCCCTCTAGCAATGCTAATGCTGTGGTTCCGCAGCAGGATGGGATCATGGCTGGTGGTGTTACTCCCGCTCGTAGCGGGGGTGGCTCACAGGAATTTCTTTCACTCGGGACCGCGGGCACCGGGGGTATTTACTACCCATTGGGCGGAGCGATTGCGAGCAGGCTCTCGATCGCGGATGCAGCCCGCCAGTATACCGCTGAGGTCAGCGGAGGTTCGGTAGAGAACGTCAATCGCGTGGCATCCGGACAGATGGACCTCGCCATGGCAATTGCGTCGACTATGTACCAAGCGCAGAGAGGCGAGGGTGACTTCGCGAATGCTTTGTCAGAACTCCGCGCGATTGCACCTCTTTATGCCAATGTTACGCATATCCTAGTCCCTGCGTCATCACCGGCTCAGTCGGTCTCGGACTTTCGGGGCATGCGCGTTTCAGTAGGTGCAGCTGGAAGTGGCACTGAGCAGCTCGCTAGGCACGTGTTGGCAGCACATGGACTCACGTATGAAGACCTGAACCCTCAGTATCTCTCATTCGCGGAATCGTCGTCGGCTCTGCGCGATGGAGCGATAGACGCTGCGATTATCTCGGTCGGATATCCTGCCGCCGCCGTTCTTGAAGCCACCACAACGTCAGACATGCGCCTGATCGGCTTTTCGGACCAGGTATTAGGTGAGATGTATGAAGAGCATCCGTATTATTCGGAAGGCCTGATTCCTGTAGGGGCTTACCGTGGGGTGGAAGCTCCGGTAAAGACTTTGGCGGTGATGAATTGGGTGTTTGCTCTCGAGGGCTTGTCTGAGGACGTCGTCACGACGCTGCTCAACATTTTCGAAAATGACCGAGCCTCGCTTGAGCAGGTGCATGACATGGCAAAGCAGATTGATCTAGGTAATCTGTCTAGCGCACCGATCCCCCTTCACCCTGCTGTTGAGCGCTGGATCGACCTGAGGTGACCCGAGATCGTATTTTAGCGGGGATAAATATTGCTGCCCCCGAGCAGACGAGACTGTTAGGGCTGGCCGTCCTGCTCACAGCTCCTCTCGTGTTCATGCCTGAGTCGGTCTGTGCTCAGGTTGAACATCGTGCGGTAGCAACTTCAGGAACGATTGCATCACGAGCGCCCTCGTCGTCAATGTCGGAAGTCTCTCCTACGATTCTCGACTCGGACCGAAGACCGATAGACATCAACATTGATGGGTGGATCGACGAGCCAGAGTGGGAGACAGCTCGGGTTTTTGAAGGGTTTATCCAGCGCGAGCCGATAGAGGGTGGCCCGGCAGAGAACGACACACAGGTGCGCGTGCTCTTAGGAGACGATGCGATATGGATCGCAGCTCGCATGTGGGACACCGAGCCGGAGCTGATAGACCGCCGCCTTACCCGCCGTGATCAGCGCGGTATGTATGATCAGTTCAGTGTGCACCTAGATCCGAATCTCGATGGCTTGACCGGGTACAACTTTCGTGTCAGCGCAGCTGGTGTTCAGGGCGACATGTACTTCTACGCGGACGAGAAGATGGACGAAGCGTGGAATGCAATCTGGTCCTCAGCAGTGAAGGTCGACGATCAGGGATGGACTGCGGAGATGCGGATCCCACTCTCTCAGATTCGCTACGAAGCGTCTGAGAATCTTCAGGCTTGGGGTATCAATTTCCACAGGCTACGTATCGCTTCTCGAGAACGGAGCTACTACTCATTGATCTCAAGAACCCGCAGAGGAATCGTGAGCCAGATGGCAAGAATCGATGACCTGCGTCTCTCAAAGCCGGCGCGTCGTGTGGAGGTGATCCCATACGTTGTTTCAAGTCTAGAAAACAGTCAGGCTGAGCCCGGAAACCCATTTTTTGATGGTTCTGCAACAGCTAGTCGTATGGGTGTCGACGTCAGCTACGGCTTAGGGGCTGCGTTTACGCTAGACGCCACCGTGAATCCCGATTTCGGGCAGGTCGAAGCGGATCCGGCTGTGATTAATCTCTCAGCATTCGAGACCTTTTTCCCCGAACAGAGGCCATTTTTTGTCGAGGACGCGCGCAACTTCGACTTCGGGTTGTCAGGACGTAGCAACGCCCTTTTCTATAGTCGTCGTATAGGTCGCGCTCCCCAAGGTCGGACTCCCGGGGACGTTGAGTTTGCTGAAGTACCAAGCAACGCGACTATTCTCGGTGCGGCAAAGCTGGCAGGCCGAACCTCCTCAGGGCTGTCTGTAGGGGCCATGGCAGCCGTTACGGGGAGCGAGTTCGCTAAGGGCCTATACGAGTCAGGAGCTCGGGATGAGTTTCTTGTTGAGCCGCGAACCAACTTTGGTGTGTTCAGCCTAGGACAGGATTTCAACGAGGGAACCACCCAGATTCGTGGCCTCGGGTCGTACATGAGCCGTAACCTTCCCAGTGATGGGTCTTTCGATTGGCTTGGGTCCAGTGCTCTCAACGGTGGCTTACGGTTTGAGCACCAATGGAGTGATCGGGACTGGGCCCTGTGGGGCTTTTTCGCGGGCAGTCATGTTCGTGGTTCTGAGCAAGCGATGCTCCGCGTGCAGCGCTCTTCTACACATTTTCTCCAGCGTCCTGACGCAACGCGTTTTTCGGTCGATGAAAGTGCTAGGTCACTGAGTGGGCGCGATTGGCGGGTCCAGCTAGAAAGGAGAAATGGTGAGCATTGGACGGGGGCCCTATGGGCTGCTGAAGTGTCTGACGTATTCGAGGTCAACGACCTCGGGTTCTCTACGAACGCAGAGCGCCTCGACGGTGGCTTCCGGATCGGCTACAAGGAGATTCAGCCTGGTCAGTACTTTCAGAACTACGACTTCACGCTTTCTAGTTTCCACAATTGGAGCCATGAAGCGCTTGATCAGGTCTGGTCTGTTGAATCGTGGCACAACGCCCGCACTAATGGGAATTACTCTCTTCGTCTGAACGGCAAGCTGCAGAACTGGTGGGATTTAAGGGGGAGCGTTCGGTACGAGCCCCAGAAAATGAGCCGACGACAGACGCGTGGCGGCCCCATGATGGTTGGGCCTGCGAAGCTCTCTTGGAATGCCCACTTGAACACTGACTGGAGAAAAAGAGTCAGCTTTGGTTTTGACTTCGATCATGCGGATGAACGGATTGGCAGGGGTGGTCGCCGCCAGATTCGGGCAAACGTGAACATACGTCCGTCAGACAACTTCTCGATCTCTTTTAACCCTAGTCACGAGGTTTCGAAGTCCGGTAACCAATACGTAGCGGCGACGAGTGCTCTTGCATATGAACCCACGTTTGGCTCGAGATACATCTTTTCGGACCTAGATCGCACCACTGTCTCTATGGAGACGCGGCTCAACTGGACTTTCAGTCCAACCCTGACACTTGAGCTTTTCATGCAGCCCTTGCTCTCTTCAGGAGACTATGTGGCATACAAGCAGCTCGCTGAGTCCCAGACCTATAGTTTCACGATGTTCACATCCGGACTGACAGAGGAGCACCAATCGGGTGTTTCTTGCAGCAGTTCAAGCTGTGAGACTGTGAGAGAGGGTGGGACGGTATACCAAAATCTCGACTTCAACGGCGATGGGCGCGCCGATTACTCTTTTCGGGATCGAGACTTCAACGTGCGCTCTTTGGTCGGCAACTCAGTGCTTCGCTGGGAGTATCGTCCTGGGTCGACAGTCTTCGTTGTTTGGCAGCGCAAGCACTTTGGTAGCGCTCAACGAGGCGACTTTGATTTCAACCGGGATTTTCAGGATCTTTGGCGTGCACCCTCCGAGGATCGATTTATCGTGAAGGTGAACTACTGGCTCGGGTTATAGTCGGATTTCAACGGTGTTTTACGAAACTCCACTTCTTCGTTCTCGCCCCTTCTGGCTCGATATCGCGCGCCTCCAGGTCGGCCTCTTTCTGTTCGGGCTTGCGATCTCACTCATGCTCGAAGCGCGTATCGGCCTCGATCCATGGTCGGCATTCCACGAAGTGGTCAGCGAACGATCGGGATTGAGCTTTGGCCGCATCGCTCAAGTGACGGGCCTCGTGCTGATCGTCTTCAGTCGTGTGGCGCTTTCGGTGAGACCGGGCATCGCTACGGTGCTTAACATGCTGCTGATTGGGCCGTGGGTGGACCTCATTCGTCCGTACGTCGACTTCGCCGATGGCTTTGGCCCGGGCGTTGTCCAGTTTCTGGTCGCGATCCCGATGCTCGGGGTAGGCACTGCAGTCTATATCGGGGCGTCTCTCGGGGCTGGCCCTCGGGACGGCCTCGCCATGGGTCTGTCACGTACGATCGGCAGAAGCCTCCGGGCCTCTCGTATCGGAGTCGAGGTGACGGTGCTTGTCGTGGCTGCCATTCTGGGTGGCTCCATCGGGTGGGGCACACTCATTTTTGCACTTCTGATGGGTCCGACGATGCAGGCGTGCCTGCGTGTGTTTCGGGTGTCACATGATCCGTCACCGACGTACCGTCGTTACGGTGTTCGCCCTCCACACACGGGCGGTGTGGGGCATGAGCTCACTCCGACGTCCCATTCCACGGAACCATGAAACGAGGCCGTCCTTATGGTGGGAAGTAAGACCTACTTTTTTCTTTTGCTCGTGCTCGTGACCATTGCGTCCCCTCCTCGGGCTGCGTCCCAGGTAGCGGTAGTTGAGCTGTCGATCACCGAACTACAAGATCTTATGGAATCGGGCCGAGCGACGTCGGTCGAGATTACGCAGGCATACTTGGATCGGATCGAGGCTTACGACCAAAGAGGGCCGGCTATCAACTCGATGGTTTGGTTAAGCCCCATAGCTTTGTCACAGGCCGCAGCACTCGATCAAGAGAGGGCAGAGAGTGGCCCTAGGGGTCCAATGCACGGAATTCCGATCATCCTAAAGGACAACTACGATACACCGGAGATGCCGACCACAGCAGGTACGCTCGCACTCGCTTCAAACTACGCGCCCGATGACGCTTTTCAGGTGGCCAGATTAAGGGAAGCAGGGGCTGTGATCCTTGGAAAGGCCAATATGCATGAGCTGGCCTCAGGTATTACAACGATCTCCTCAATGGGTGGCCAGACTCGGAATCCGTATGATCTGACTCGTAATCCTGGTGGCTCCAGTGGGGGCACGGGAGCAGCAATTGCCGCGAGCTTCGCGGCTGTTGGGTGGGGTAGTGACACGTGTGGCTCGATACGCATTCCGGCCGCACAGAATGATTTGGTTGGGCTAAGGCCGACCAAGGGATTATCGAGTATCGATGGAATCATCCCGCTTGCTGCTACGCAGGATGTCGGTGGTCCGCTAGCCCGCAATGTTCGGGATCTGGCTATAGCACTAGATGCTACGGTTGGGCATGATCGCAATGATCCCGCGACTGACATTCTTGCGGGCAGGCCCGTCCCTCGTTTTGTGGCCTCACTTGATGAGGAAGCGCTCCGCGGTGCGCGCATCGGGATACTGGAGGCTTACTTCGGAACCGCGCCGGAGGAAGCGGCTGCGGGTCGATTGGTGCGGAGCGCGATAGATCGCATGGTTGCTCTGGGTGCTGACACGATCACTATAGATATCCCGGATTTAGAGGAGTTAATCACGGGCTCGGGAGTTATCGGGTTTGAGACCAAATGGGACCTAATCGACTATTTTTCGAACACTCCGGGCGCGCCTGTGAGCTCGCTCGGTGAGATTCTGGAAACGGGCCTAGTTCACGAAGCGCTCACGCCGAGAATGCGAGATCGGAACCAGTCTGAGGAACGAAATTCGGAAGAATATCTAGCTGCGCTTGCCAAGCGCGAACCCTTGAGAGAGGCCGTAGAGGCCACCCTTAACAGACATTCGTTAGATGCTCTTGTCTTCCCGACTGTGCGTACCATCCCATCAGTTATTGGTGACCCACAGCGTGGATCGAGCTGCAGCTTAGGTGCGAACACGGGACTGCCCTCCATAAGCGTGCCCGTTGGCCTCGTCTCGGGTGTTCCCATAGGGATGGAGTTGATGGCGAGGACCCTAGAGGACGCCGACCTCGTTGCGATGGCTTATGCCTTTGAGCAGGCAACAGATCACCGGAGGATCCCTCCGAACACGCC
>DLTN01000065.1:16582-17290 GCA_002500925.1 Gemmatimonadales bacterium UBA7835
GGTCAGCAACAAGCTGATGTTCGACATCCGGCTGCGTGGCGTTGAGGAAGCTGAAGTTCTGGGGGTAGTGTTGCGCTTTCCGCATGAGGATGGTGGCTGGCAGGTGGCTGACTTGGTTATGAGAGCGGGTCAGGTCTCAGCGCGCCGTGTAGTGAGCATGACCTCAAGACACAGAGAAGCTCTTGATGCGGGTGAAATGCACCTGCTGGTCCTGACACGAGCAGATCCCAAGGGTGCTATTGAGGTGCATCTAGACCCCACTCGTTGATTTGGTTGCCTGAGCGAACGGTTGCGTATTCGCTGCGCATGCGGGTAATTCACCCAGAGCCTGGTTGGCTCTGTACTTACCATATGAATTGGGAGTAGACCACATGAAAAAGCTTTTGGGCGCGTATGCAGTTGGGGTTGGGGTCTTCTACGTTGGCGTCACCCACTTTTTTGAGCCTGCTATGGCTGGGGATCTTCCGGAAGGCCCAATGTTGCCTAATCCGGGTGCTCTCTTGGTCGGCTTTGCCCTCCAAGTATGGTTTTACGATTGGGTGACTCAGCAGATTGGAGACCCTATGAAGGCTGCCATGGCAGTGGCGATTCCTCAAATCCTCCTAGTAGACGTAAACTACGTCCTGAACGGAACGCGGCGATTAGACGCTGCTGTTATCAGCGCCGTGCTGATTTTCGTGGGATGGTTTGCGGTCGGGAAGGTATACG
>DLTN01000051.1 GCA_002500925.1 Gemmatimonadales bacterium UBA7835
ACCTCAACACGGCCCAACTCGATCTGTGCAAAGGTAGCTCCACCAGGACCAGCCTCCCCCTCGACTCGAAGGTTCGCTCTGAAACTGAATGTAGCAGTGACCCGCTCCGGACCGACTGCGCTCAACGTGAAGGTTCCTGTCGGTGAAAGCCTAGTGGTGTCAAAACCACTGAACGTCGACGATCCGGGATCCGGATGATACAACCCATAGAACGTGTTAGTGGATCCGGGAACATTTTGGACAGTAAAGCCTCTCGGGTTGAGAGGGTTCGGACTTCCATCAATCTGGAGAAGCATTCTGCTCTGGCCCGCCCCTGTGGTGGAAACCCCTTCGACCTGAAGCTGGCCTCCATACATATCGACAATGACATCGACGATCTCGAACAGCATCTCGACTCCATCTAAGGTGGCACGCAGCACACCAGTCCAAGCACCGAATCCGTAATCAGCGCAGCTCACCATAGAGCCCACAGCTGTATAGATCTCAGTCTCGCCGAGCTGTAGACGACCATCCTGTATCACGAAGCGGTAGTTCTCAGATCCTGAGGCTGGGGCATTTGAGACTGAAGCAATCGTGAGGAGTAGGCTTTCACCATCAGTCCTCCATGAACCGGACGACGAGACACAGGTACTTGCTTTGAGATCGCTGACTACTCGTGAGAACAAACCATCTGGTGCAAGGCGAAGTGTCGATTCCAACACCCCTGCCTCGGAAAAACGCCAGACTCCTTGAGGACTCACAGAGATCGGGACGACAGGAGCACTCTCGCTGCATGCCGCCACCGAGAGACATCCGGCGACCAGAAGGACCCTCCTACCCAGAAGGTCCAGAATCATATGAGACATCGTCAGGCTAATGGCCACGCAGCCCTAAACCCCTTTGTGAGTCGACTTCGGCCTTCATCTCAGATCCATACGTCGTTCGGGGCGCTACCTTCGTTTGCGATATCGCCGGTATTCACGACTCCACGAGGTTCTACGAGCATAATCTTGGCTTCGGTCACCGCACGAGGACGGTGCTCTACCCCCTTAGGCACAACAAACATCTCGCCTTCACCGAGCCGCACCGTCTGGTTGGGAAGATCGATCTCAAGTTCACCCTCGATCACCAGGAAAGCCTCGTCCGTATCCGCGTGCTGGTGCCACAGGAATTCCCCTTCGACCCGGACAAGCTTGAACTGAACATCGTTCATCTCCGCAATCACCTTCGGCTGCCACTTGTCGACAAAGAGATCAAACTTCTTTTTCAGATTGACGAGATTACGAATCATTTCGTTCGTCCCACGCCCGTGGTTGAATCCTCTAAAACTGAGAAGTCTATCGTGTGTGTGACCTTCTCACCGGGTGGCAAGACACACTCACCGCTAGACTTCTGGAGCACGCGCTCATCCCGTTCCACAGCCCCACTCCCTACGTCAACAGCCACCTGGACTCTGTAGCGGTCACAAACAGGCGTGTTAGGCGGAAGCCTTAGACCAATAAGGTATCTCCCCGCCCTTACTGGCGTTGTCACCACTACAACACCAGTAGAGTCGATCAGCCCGACACCACCCTCCGCAGGGAAGCCACGCGCCATCACGTAACCCCAAACCATGAGATTGTGAGGGTCCTCATCTGCCTCCATCGGCGAGGGTGGTCCACAACCGACGAAGATGCTGGATCCCAGTATGACTAGTCCTGTAAGCCTCATCCGCATCAACGATCTCAGCCATAGCGAGGGAGCCACCAACTCGTTCATTGGAGATTGGTTCATATGCGCGCTGTCCCGGTCGGCCGCATGGTGCATTCAAAGAGAGCCTGCAGTTTGGTCATGCCAACACCCATACACGGATGACGTTCCTTCTCGCTTTGGTCTCTTGGCTATTTTTCCTCTGATTCTGGAGTTGCTACATCGCGATCGCAGTGGCTCGAATCCCTTCACCTAGCACGAATTGAGACCCTACAGCTCCTACGACCGCGGTTTGTCGAGTCAGGTTCAGCCCTGTTCGAAGCCTGAAGAGAGGTTCGATACCGGTGCAATGTCCCGCCATCAAATGCTTCACCCCTATTTCGCGTAGTCGATCCGTCGTCCAACCGAGGGTCTGATCTGTCGCGTTAAACAGATGCAAGCCGCCCATCAGAGCGTGTATGGGGTGATCCGAAATCGCAGACTGAACATGAGTGAGCATATTCACAACACCCGAATGGCCACATCCTAGCAATACTATGTGGCCCTCCTCTGTGACGATCGTAAGCCCCTGGCTTTCTGGCACCCAATCTGCGACCCACGTCCCCGATTCCTTGATCCTTACCTGAACTGGATAGTTCTCCTCCGAATGCGGACGGGGCACAGGGCCTGTGACCCATACGCCTTTGAGGATTTCCGATGGGCCATCGTGAATGATGACCTCGAGTCCGGCGTTTTCCAGCGATTGCCGTTCCTCGATCATCTGGTTGGCCTCCTCTGCCCCCGAACGCGAGGGCACTCGCCTCGGCCGGAAGAATCCCCTCGCCACGTGCACGCGCTCAATAGAACTGTGATTCCCGAGCGCCTCCAGAATCGGCAGGACACCTGTCGTGTGGTCGAAGTGATGGTGACTGAGTACTAAGTCAGTAACACACGAGAGATCAGCACCAAGTACCTCAGCATTGTGAATAACCGTCTCAGGATGACGCCCAGCATCGAAGAGAACACAGGCTCCGTCCGCCTGAACTAATGCGGAAAGACCCCATTCGCCAACGGAATTTCCATTAGCGAGATTTGACGAAAGAATTGTGACTGTCACGTTCTGAGCCACACCTGCACGCTTGTCGTGGCCTTCGTCTGCATGGCCCGGAATACTGATCCCGGTGAGCACAGTAGCAATCGAAGCGATGCTCAATGGAATTATCATGATTGCAGCTCCTTTGGGTCCAAGCAGAGTATTACCTCACAAGATACCAATCTTCCTGTCGAGGTCTAAAGAAGCGCCACCCGCTCTGTGTTAGGTGGGCAGGGTCTTCTGCCATCACATAGACCTCCTGATCTCCCCATTCTGGGATGGCAGTCTTGGTATTGAGTTCAATAGAGATGTACGCACCCGCTACCAAAGGGCGAGCTGTCACATCTGTTCTTCCAGCGCTTCGGAAATCGATGCTCGGACCCAAGCCATGACCGTGGTTGCCGAGCGGGTGAGAGTATATCTGGGCATTGATCTCTTTTTCCTGCATTTCTCTCATCGTCAAGCGATACACTTCTCCTGCAGTCCGTCCAGGTCGTGACGCTCGGAGCATAAGCGCATCCTGAAGGGCATTCGTATTCTCCATCGCATCCTTTAGCCCCTGCGGTACATCTTCCTCGTCAGTGTGGAGTATATAGGCCATTTTCTGCCAGTCCGAATCGAGGCCCATGTAGGAAATCCCGAAGTCGATATGAACGAGGTCTCCCCGCTGCAAGACTATGTCTTCCGGAGCAACAGCGAGGAAGCCACGACTTCCGACCTCAGCCATTCCTTGCCGCTGAACCCGAAGATCCGGCTGAAACCAGGTGCGAACACCGGTCATCCATAACTCATCGTACATAAACCGGCGAACATCACCCACAGTCGTAGTACCTGGCTTGATCACTTCGTTGGAGAGCGCACGTTTCGTGATCGATTCTGTGAGGGCCACGAGATCGGTATAAACCTCAAGCTCACCTGGGATACGCGTGGCCAGATATTCATTGATGAGAGGCTCCGCACTCACAAATCTGCTAGCCGCTTCTGAACCCATCGCCTGGGCCAGGAAACGAAACGAGTCATGCGTCAGGCTCCGAGTCATCCCACGACTGCCTCCGAACCCAAGACCAATCCGCTGTGGGCTATAGGTCTCATAAAGCTCTCGAAGAACCTCAGCGGACGGCCTAGGATCAATCGGCGATTCGAAGTAACGAGCGACCGTTTCTTCCCAGTAACCAGTCGCCGCAATCTTCCTCAGACCGTCTGCCCCCGTATCAACGAAAACGAAGACGTCCCTCCGACCGGTGTAGGGCCTAGCCGGAGCGATATATTCGGTGAGTGGGTCATCATGAAATTCCTCATTCACGACGATCCACATATCGATCGAGTGGCGCTGCATCATCGGAAGAAGCATTTCGTGGCGAGTATCAAGCCAACCATCCCTCACAGCCATCTGCTCAGACCAGTCGAGAAGCTGAACATTAGAGGCGCCAGCATCGCTCTCCGGCAGCCCGTCAGAAAGAGTGCAGGCGGCAGAGAACAGACCGAGAGCGATTAGAGGTATCAGTGGTTTCAAGGTTAGCTCACTGAACGATACGACCAGAATTGGGAAAGACGGACTCTCCCCTCATAATCCGATCTATCGCCGTGTTTCGATCAATATAAAGAGGAGTGTACAAGGCTCGAAGAATCGAACCAACAGCTTCGAGCTCCTTCTTCACCGAACACCAGTTCAGTACGGAAGCAGGTAAAGTACTACCGCTAGAAATGGTGTCAGTAGCAGCATCATTGTGATGCCGTAACCGAACATATCACGAGCTCGCAGACCAGTTATTGCTAATAGTGGAATGGCCCAGAAGGGGTTGAGCAGGTTCGTGTGTGCGTCTCCGACCGCGTAGGCGGCTATCGTCTGACCGAGCGGCACTCCTAATTCTTGCGCAGCGAGTAGCATCGGTCCCCCCACTATAGCCCACTCGCCTCCAGCGGACGGCACGAAGATGTTCAGTGCACCGCCTGTCATCCACGCGACCATAGGGAACGTGTCCTGCGTTGCAATCGAGAGTAGTGCCTCAGTCATGGTGTCAACCAGGCCAGTTCCGGTCATGATACCGATGATTCCCGCATAGAATGGGAATTGCAGGATTACACCGGCACTGCCCTTAACAGCGTCATTGAACTCGCGCTGATATCGTGCTGGGCTGCTGTAGAGCAACATTCCAATCACCAGAAAACCGAAATTGAAGACGTTCAGATTCAGAGCTCCTAGGCCCTGAGTGACAAAGGCTACGCCAAACAAGACAAGGCCAGTCGCCGCGAGGATCCCGCCCAATATTTTCGAATTGTCTATCCGATCGGCTGGAGAATCTAAATCATCAGAGACTCGTGTGAGTTCAGTCGATCCCGCCCCTTCTTGATGAACAGATCCACCCTCGCCCCGGTGCTCTTCGAGGTCGACGAACTGCTCTATTCCTCTAGCGTTCTGATCCGGCGGCGCAAGCAACCAAAGCATTAGGGACCCATATAGGATCGACATGCCGGTCAAAATCAATGGATACGAGTGGAATACCCATTCAGTAGCGGGCACCACCCGATCGATGATGCCCTGTGCCATAAAAATATTCCCGTCCGTAGCCTGCAGCAGGCCGGCTGAACTCGAGAGTCCCCACCCCCATGTCAGGCTCATTCCTAGGTACCCCGCAACCGCGAGCAGCGGATAGTGGACAGCCATACCCGACTTGTTAGCCGCCTTGCCCATCTCTCTAGCCAGAATCGCTCCAAAGATCAGACCCAAGCCCCACGAGATCCACCCAACCAGCATTGATCCTATACCGACCAGAACTACGGCCTGACGACCGTTCCGGGGTAGCTGTACCAATTTTTGGATACCACCCCGCACACTCGGGTGATAGGCGACGACAGTTCCCGTCACCAGAATGATCACCATCTGCATCGCAAAGGTAAGGAGGTTCCAAAAACCGCCGTACCAAGCGGTCGCTACGTCAGCAATAGAGGAGCCCTCCGACACAAACGCCGCGACCGCAGCCACGTAGGTGAGCAGGATCGCAAACACGAACGGCGACGGCATCCAACGCTCAACCCGATCCGCTATCGCTTCACCGAATTTTTGAACGGGGGTCAACTGCGGATCAGAGTTATCCATGCCGGCTCCGAATCATGTTGGAGAAGGTTGAGAGGAAGAAGCAAACGCGCAGGCACGACACGTGGCCAGCCCACCCTTCATGTCCGATCAACGGAACCCCGGCACCCTCCGCCGGTTGGCTCCCGGCTCGGTGCCGGATGGGTCACGGTCACGCTTTTCGACGTCGGGATCGCCATCTTGGTCACCGACGATACGAACCGCCCAGGGGTCATCAACACCCGCTAGGTCGCAGAAGTCCCCCGTATCGAGGAAGTGCGTGTGGAGACACTCGGACGTTGAACCTAAACTCGTGAGCAGATCTACTGTCTCCGGGTATCCGACCCTAGTGAAGAATCCAGAACGTCCGCCTCGTGCCATGTCTGCCGTTGACTGTCCCAATCGGGTGATCACCGTTACGTCCCCTCCCTGCGACACTAGGTACCGGACCAAATCATTGTCGCCCCGAGACGCTGCGTAATGCATGGCGGTATAGCCCCAAGAATCAAGCGCGTTGACATCGACATTGAGCTCTTCGACAAGATATCGCACCGTAGGGATGAAGCTTTCAGGAACATTCCGAATACTGAACGATCCGAGACCAGTGAAACCTCCACCGGCTGCTACATGGATCGGATATGCGTTGAAGGCATCCTCGGGAATCCATGGCAGTCCTGAATCTTCTTGTTGACGCCCATCTTGCTGTCTCCGCTCACGCATACCCACCGCAGGCCATGAGGTGGGTATGTTAGGATCGGCTCCATACGCGACCAAGAGCTTCATCATTCCGAGATCTTGAGCGAACGCAGCACGCCAGAAAGGGGTCGCACCCTTGAGATCCGTACCAATCTTGGTCAACCCATACTCGAAGTACCACAAGTGTGTATTAAGGCGAAGGTTTGGATCAGCACCCGCATCCAATAGCGCAACCACCAATTCCGTATACTCGGTCTTCTGGTTGTCTTGCGCTCGCGGCTGGGGATAATTCGACTTTGGTGCCCAGTGCGTATTGAGCGTCGCAAACAACGCTGTCTGCCCATCGGTCGTCGCTTGAAGGTTGGGGTCAGCTCCCTCAGCGACAAGCATCATAGCCACGTCAAACTGCCCATTGAGTGCCGCCATTACCAGCGGACTCGTGCGATCTCCCGCACTGACCTGATTGATATCCGCACCCCCTTCTAGCAAGGCCATAGCAGCTTCGCCGTGCCCCTCTCGCGCAGCAAACAGCAACGCTGTCATGCCACCAGTCTTGCCTACGAGAGTCTCTCTATAAGGTGGACGTGGCACATCCGGCCCTCCCGGGTAGTCAGGACGGTAGTTAACCAGTTCCTCGGATTCGTAGTCCCTGTATGGTTCGCCAGAATCCAAGTAGGCACGCTGTTGTCGGATCGCCTCCTGAATCTGCTCAGCGCTCGGCTCCCACTCTCCTCCCCCTGCTTCTTCTTGGCGGAAATTTTGGATAGTGCGCCGCAGATGTCTTGCCGCATCACGATCTGCTATCAGGTGCTGAAGCACATCGACCACATCCGTCTCTACCGATAGATCAGCGCCACCCTCGACAAGCAGTCGAATGGTAGCCGCTCTGTTGTTCGCGGCAGCGAACATCAGAGCGGTCTGCCCGGCAGAAAGTTCGACAGCGTTTGGATCAGCGCCTGCCCGAAGGAGCGCATCGACCACATCGAAACCTCCCGACGCCCCCGCTGCGAGATGAAGAGCTGTCACACCACTAGTAGTGGTTACCCTATTCGGGTTGGCTCCCGCTGCGAGCAGGGCGCTAACGATCTCTTCATTTCCTCGACGAGCCGCCAGATGCAGCGGAGTATATGCTCCAATACGTGTACCTGCCTCAACGGGCACACCCGCAACCACAAGCTCAATAGCCACATCAGTATGGCCTCGCTCAGACGCAAGATGCAGTGCGTTCATCCCGTCTCCACGCGTAGCGGTCAGGTCCGCACCAGCACTCACAAACGTCCGTACCGTTTCAAGATCTCCGTCCTGAGACGCCACCAGCAGGTCCTGTGCATGCGCGTTCGTTGGGATGATCGCAAGCGCAAGTAACCCGACTGCCACCAAGCGTCCCGAAGACCTCACCGTCACGATCCCTTAGGAAAGGTCAAAGGAAGCGAACCTGTACTATCACCGAAGGCGCTCATGTCGTGGCCAATTCCTTCCATCAGCGTTACAAAAGCGTTCGCCATCGGGGTTCCCTTAGGCGCACGAACGTGAATGCCACCCTCCAGCGCTCCGTTCGCCTTGCCCATGAATATCAGAGGACAGCGACGATGATTGTGAAGATTTGGATCTCCCATGGGAGAACCCCACACAATCGCCGTCTTATCGAGAAGCGATCGGTCTCCATCCATCGTCGTCCGCATCCGCTCAAGAAAATACGCCATCATACCGAGTCGGTGCGTATTGATCTTGTTGAAGTCCATGATGTCGGCAGGAACATTGCCATGGTGTGACGCACCATGAATGGATTTAGTGGTACCAGACAGAGGGAAGGTCCGGTTTGATTGGTCGAAGCCTGTCTTGAATGTGATGACCCGCGTCATATCGGTCTGGAGGGCGAGCACCTGAAGGTCAAACATGAGCTCCATGTGCTCTTCCCAGGAATCCGGAATACCCGAGGGTGCCTCCGGCATCTGTCGCTCTTCACCACTGAGATTTCTGGCTTCTACAAGTTGGATTCGGCGTTCGATCTCACGAACATGAGTGAGATACTCGTCCATCGCCGCACGGTCCGTCGCTCCCAAAGAGCTACGCAGTCGCGAAACCTCACCCGTGATCCAGTCGAGCATGCTTGCATTAGTTCGGCGTCGAGCCCGACGGTCCGCTTGGGAATCTCCAGCTCCAAAGAGGCGCTCGAACACGGCCCGAGGTTCACGAATGGCTGGCAAAGGTTGATTCGGAGAAGACCAAGCGAGCGATGTCGTATACGCACAGTGGTAATTGTATGCACAGCCTCCTCCCCGATCGATAACCTCAGTGCACAGCTCTAAAGAAGGTAGCGCGGTATCTCGACCAAAACGCTGAGCGTGAAGTTGATCTAAAGAGGTCCCCAGAAAAATATCCGAACCCTGGGTCTGCTTAGGATGGGCTTGGGTAAGGAAAACAGCAGTCGATCGATCGTGGTCCCCCCCGATCTCCTCGGCCCGGTACGGTTCAGCCATGCGACAGTCCGTTTGGCTGACGATCGTTAGATATTCGCGGTACGCCTCCAGACCCTTCAACGAGCTGTCCGCATGGAACTCGAAATCCCTTCCGACACCAGCTGGCGAGAAGAGATTTCGCGCCTCACCCCAGTCACTGCCTCCCGCGGACCCCATCGACTCTTCGACAGCGACGAAACGCGTGAACTGCGGATCGTCTGTTGGGTTCCGCCACACCTTACCAGCGGGGACCATTGCATCGAGAAGAGGCAGTGCGACGGACGTACCCATCCCCTTAACAAAGGTCCGTCGATCAAGATGTTTCCCGGTCAAGAATTCCATATCACGCTCCGTTTCATCGACAATACCTAACTAGAGGCTAGGCTGTCCATACGATTCATCGTCTCCCAAAGAACCAGCAGGTGTATCGGCAGATGATTCGGACCGCATCATCTGGAAGGTGTCACTCTTCACTACACCCAAAATGAACGATGACATCCGGTAGTCATCGTCCTCTGCATCTCGCACTATCTGACGTACCGTTGGCTGGTCGAAGTACTCGACACGCCTGCCAATCGCATAGGCCAGTAGATTCTGAGTGAAATTCCGCACGAGAGGAATGGGTCGATCGAGCAGGACTCCATTGAGATCTTCCGGGGTGGTCAACTCAGTCCCGTCGTAATACGTGCCTCTCGTGTCCAGCGGTACCCCATCTTCCCGAATCCGCCAACGCCCCGTCACATCAAAGTTGTCGAGTGCAAGACCTATAGGGTCCATCATGCGGTGACATGCATTGCACGTGGGATTTTCCCTATGAATCTCCATACGTTCCCGAGTCGTCAGACGACGTCCGTCTGACGCCCCCGAAGTTTCCTCGAACGCGGGGACGTTAGGAGGAGGGGGAGGAGGAGGAGAGCCCATCAGAACTTCCATTACCCACTTGCCTCGCAAAACAGGGGACGTACGGGCGGACATGGAGGTTGCGAGTAAAACAGAACCGTGCCCGAGAATCCCTCTGCGAGTCTCATCCGGATATGTGACGCGACGAAACTCTGACCCCGTGACACCGGGGATCCCATAATGCTCAGCTAAACGTTGGTTCACGAACGAGTAGTCGGCGCTGAAGAACTCCAGGAGGTTTCGATCCTCAGAAATGAGATTAGAAAAGAAGAGTTGCGTCTCTCGGATCAGATCCTCGCCGAGCTGACCCGAAAAATCGGGATAGAGATAGAGTTCAGGCTGGTTTTTTTCAGCCTCCTGCAAGCGAAGCCACTGCGACGCAAAACGTGTAGAAAGAGCCTCAGCCTTAGAGTCAGCCAGCATTCTTCGGACCTGAGCCTCGAGCACAGATTCGTCAGCTAGACCTCCAGATGCCGCTACATCAATCAACTCTCTATCAGGACCCGTACCCCACAGGAAGAAAGCGAGACGAGCCGCTAAATCGGTGTCCTTGATCCTGTACGAAACACCAGGCTGCACGTCGCGAGGCTGTTCCTCTAAACGGAACAGAAACGATGGAGAGGCCAAGATCGCCTGCAGAGCGGTCCGCACACCCACCTCGAAACCGCCATCCGCAAGTCCGGCCTCATAGAACAACATCGGGCCAGCAATATCCTCCTCTCCAACAGGTCGGCGGTACGCCTCAGTCGCGATTCTGCGCACTATCGACTCCGCACACACTCGCTCCTGACCCGGCGTCACTGGTTCGACTGCACCATGTGCCCCACTCACCTTTTCGGCATCGGGATGACAGGTAAAAATCCGAGCCCGACTTGGCGTCTGCGATACGCCGACCGGATCAAGCGGACCCGTTACCATAAAGTCTGCGACATGCGGCAAAGCCGTTATCCCATAGTTCGCCCACTGTATGGCGTCCTCCCCTCCAACGAATGACCAGTCAAACGGACTCAAGCGGTCCTCATATGGCCCCTCGATTCTGCGAACAAACGCCGCGGCAACTTGCCTCTGCCCGGATTCCACGAATATCGGCTCTGTCTTGACCGGAACGTTCGCCTGCCTTCCGTGCTCAAGCTGAAGCCCAGCGACGCCCTCACCGTCAATCGACACATCAAGATCCTGTGAATTCGTGCCACCTCCGAACAACATTTCAAACGAGAAGACATAATCCCCGTCCACAGGGAAATTGTGGGTGATCACCATACCGCCCCGGGTTCCGAATGGGGCACCTTCGAGCTGATCCCAAGAATGCTGCGAAACATCGATCGGGTTAGTGTATTTCGCAGAGAATGTCTGAGCTTCGGCGTTACCCACGGCAATTCTACTGACCTCCGTAGCAGCCCTCAGGTAAGCTTCGAGCAGGGTCGTCGAGAGTCCCTGGGCGGCGGAGAGGTTGTCAAAGTTGCCCAAATAAGTGTCCGCTGGAAGCCATCTTCCCGCGTCGACCTCAATCCCGAGAAGCTCGTATATGACCCGCTCGTACTCAGAACGATTGAGACGCTGGAAGCGGCGTATACCAGGATTTGGATCCGTGACGGCCGCAGCATCCACCACCGATTCAAGAGTTTCGACGAGCGCGTTTAAGGTGTCGGCTGTCGGTCGCCGAGCGCCCGGTGGAGGCATCATCCCCGCCCTAAGCTTGACGATCATCTTCTCCGAAACGGCAGCGTGTTCGTCAGCGTATTCCGGATCGAAACCCTCAAGGGTGAGATTACCCGTCATCCGGCGTTCGTTGTGGCACCGAACGCAGTAAAGCTCTACAACATCTGCCAAAGCTGACGTGGCGACCAGCTGGCGGTCCGGAACTACAGTGACGGGAGGCACACCCACTTGGACTTCCGTGATCACAGCTTCGGGTTCACCGACCCGTATGGGCGCGTTCGTACCAAGGCTCTGTCCACCAAGAATGAGCCCCAGCCCCAATAGCCCTGAACTGAACGCGATCGTCTTCACGAGATCCTCCTCCCGAGGCCCCACTGCTCCAATGAATTACCAGCCAGAGGATGGGGGTACCGGGAACCAGAGCCAATCTAGGGCTGGCGTCCTCCTCGGGCCATCAGAATCTCATCAAATACGTCAGCTTGGTCACAAGGCCACGATCTGTGAGTGACCAGCCCCTTAAGTCGTCGCTTCGATTCTCTGTAAAGACAATGTAGAGGTCGCTTCCGGGGCGATGAATGAAATTGAACCGCACATTAGTGGAAAAGTCCCCGTCTAGACTGTTGTGTTGAACCAACGCGTTTACGAAAAGTCGCGTCGATAGCGAGAACGAGGCCCTCAACGAGGAAATGTCGGCAGTAAATTCTCCTCCAGGCACTTCCGCAATGTTGCGATTTAGCCCTGGCGTGAGCGAAAAGCGCGGAGAAAGAGCCATCGTAGCACTGACACCTGCACTCACCAAAGAGCCGCCATAGAACTGAGAGACCATTCCATTCACTTCCGCGCTAAGCGGTCTTGCACGGCTACTCCCACCGAACCACCCCACATGATTGTTGTCGTAGCGTCCTTTCGGTACTTCGACGTCGGGCGCTAACTCAAATGCATTATCGACAACCGTCTCACCCAAGTTGCCAAGCACGCTGAGGTTGTCCCCTGAGCGCCATGTTGGCGTCGTGAGGAACCCAACTTGCCAATCTTGCATGCGATTGCCGGTCATAGTCGACGCATATTTCCCGCCGACAAACAATCCAACCTCCCGCAACCCTAGAGCACTTGGGCGCCACGTATAGCCGTTATACAGCTCAGTGCTCCGATAGTCTTTCCTCGTAATGAAGCCCGCTGAGGCTTCAGACTCGGCACCAACCGCATAATGATTAAGAAATGATCTCCATCGATCACCACCGTACCTATATCCAACGTGATAGGCGACGCCATCCCCACCTACTCCTTCGGTGAAGCTACGCGTAACCGAAGCATCCCAAACCCATGCCTGTCCGACTACGAACTGACCATCGATCCCAGCTACCGTGTTCGTCGCTTCATTGCCCCGACGATCTACAACCATGGCGCCGATATAGTTGGTTTCTCCGACATCCCGCTTGATGCGAGCAACTGAAAAAAGCTCACGATCAACAGCCCGAAACTCTGAAGACTCAGGGACTGCATCGGTCATAACGCTCATGAAGCCTACAGTCTGCGAACCCACCCGACCCGTAAGACGAGCGCCTCCGACAATAGGGACCGACCCGTTCTCTGAAATCCCTATCTGGCGACTAAAGAACATCTGGTATGCGGGAGGTTCCAGAGGGTTTCCTGGGTTTCCGAAAGCAAAAATGCCTGAGTTCTCAAGGAAGAAGTCCCGCTTCTCAGGAAAGAAAAGGTTGAAGCGAGTAAGGTTGACCTGTGCATCGTCAACTTCGACTTGAGCGAAATCCGTGTTAAACGTCAGATCCAAGAGTAATCCCGGCGCAATTTCACTCTTCAAATCCACTCCGACAGCTCGGTCGACAGAACCATTCAACGCATCAGCAGAATTCCGTTCCTGCACTCGACCGAGCAGCCCGTACGGTTTGGCTTCGACATTGAGCCCCTGACGAGGCAGATCGCTCAGACCACTGAGATGCCCCGCTCGGCTAACCCGCTGAAGTCCTCCCCCCTCACGCTCCCATGAGCGCCAGTACACTTGCTCATTCTTACTGCGAATCCCTCTGAAGAAATTGATCCCCCAAGGTTCTTCACCCGACGCGTCCGGATAGCGTAACGTGCGCCAAGGAATCGCGAATTCAGCGCTCCATCCATTCGGTGTGCGGGTGCCCGCGACCTCCCACACTCCGCGCCAGTCGATGTTAACTGAGCTGCCTTCATCGGTGATGAGTGCTTCGAACTCAGCACCATTCGGGTTCGTCGCGAATACCACTCCATTCCGATGATCGTGGAACGGGTCAAGAAGGATTGCAAAAACATCATCCCCCGCCTGCTGTAATTCTCCACGTCCGAACGGGTCGACCTCAAGAATACGGTCGCGCTGCATAATTCGAGACACGACCTGATCCGGTCTAGAATGAAAAGCGCGCACCGACACGTAGAGCGCTTCGTCGTCGTATACGACGCGCACTTCTGTCATCTCGGTGGCAGGATCCGACTCAATCGGGTTCTGCTGCAGAAAATCAGTTATGGGAGGTACCCGCTCCCAGAACCGTTCATCGACGCGTCCATCAATCTGAGGGCGCTCACTAACATCCTCAGAAAGTCGGACAGCGTTTAGAAATCCGGGCGAGGGCACTTCCTGCGCTTCTGATGTGACAGGAGCAAATAGAGCCGCGGCTAGCACCGACGTCCACAAACGAATCTTACACACGAGTCCGGCAACGCACCCACACTTCGACATCCTTCTCCCCCTGCGCCTTCCGCTTTTCGCTAGTGCACTTCGGTCATATCGCCGGAAAGAAGGAGGAAGACATCACCCAAACAGGCAAGCCCTTGCCGGTTCGCACTGTTAGGCTTAGCGGCACTAAATCAACTCGGATCCAAAGCCGCACCGATTCTCAAGATCGCATCGCGGAAGTGCAACTCGGTCGGCCTGTGCGAGGATGTCGCACTTTCAAGTTGTTCACGGAGCATCTGAAGCTCGCCGCGCGCGAACGACACTATATCGGTTTGCACTGCATCCTCATGTTCCAGCAGCGTCTTCATCCGATCAAGGTAGGATCGCTGCAAATTTCGCCGGTACACATCGGTGTCACGACCTGACGCAAGCTCTGACCACACACCACTTCTCAGGTCGACAAGCATCTCATGGAGTGAATACGCCTGCCCCCCATAGAATGCTTCCTGTTCGATAAGCCGCTTCATGCGCTCGACATTTAAAACCTGATCCAAGCCGCTCGACTGTCGTGCATGTACAAGGTCCGTCGCACCGGTCGCCTGAAACCTCTCCAGGATATCACTATCTAGCAGCCAGTGTGGTGTCGCAAAAACCTGCCGGTTCAGATACTCAAGCGCCCTCTTCTGCTTGTTGGCCTGCACCATCTCGTACTGAACACCTCCCTGCCCCTGGCGCTTACGTGTCCTTACGACCCCTCCGACATTTGCCACCACATGACCTGTATACCGGCTCCACTGGCTTACCACATTGGTGTACAGCTCTTCGAGAGCCGAGTAGTCGTCACCCTCTACATAGGTCCAGTCGATCAGGTTGGCCGCAATCCGCTTTAGGTTCTCTACTCCATAGTCTGACGCACGCATAGCATCGTCGCCGATTGCCTCAGTGAGAGAGGAAGGATCCGCGCCACCTCTCATGGGGCTTGAGAAGAGATAGACTGGGTCTTCTTGCCATTCTTCGACGAAGTTTCGCATTCCTTCCTGTTCTGAATAGCGGTCCTGACCCAGATGCATCCTGTAGCCCCACTCAATCGCGAACTTGTCATAGGGACCCACTAAAGGCATCAAACAGGTGTCGTCTCCGGGCTGAGCGACATAGTTGAAGCGCGCATAATCCATAATGGACGACGCCACCCCCATTTCGCAGACGAACCGGGTACGTAGGTCTTCGACAGAATAAGACGAAGAAGACTGCATGTTGTGCTGCAGTCCAATTGTGTGCCCGACCTCGTGAGCTGACACGAACCTTATAAGCTCTCCCATCAGATCGTCAGAAAACTCAACACCTCTCGCGTGTTCGTTGGCTGCCGCAGTCTGAATAAAGAACCAATTGCGCAGCAGGTTCATCACGTTGTGATACCACTGGATGTCACTTTCTAGGATCTCACCAGTCCGAGGATCATGAACGTGTGGGCCAGACGCATTCTGCACGTCTGACGCTAAGTAGCGGATTACTGAGTACCGGGCGTCCTCAGGACTCCAGGCGGGGTCTTCTGGAGCATCCATCGCGATGATCGCGTTACTAAAGCCAGCGGTCTCAAACGCCACCTGCCAGTCCTCAACCCCCTGCTTCAGATATGGGACCCACTTTTCGGGGGTGGCAGGGTCGATGTAATAAACGATGGGTTGCACGGGATCGACGACTTCACCACGAGCATAGGCCTCAGGGTCGCTAGGCTCGAGACGCCAGCGGGTCACATAGCAAGTTTCTACCGCACGTTGAGCCTCTATGCCGTAGTCAGTCTGGGTCGTACTGAAGAAACCAACGCGCTCATCGCATAGGCGTGGCTCAATGGGGTCATCAGGTAAAAGGAGCATCGAATGGTGCATTTCCATCGATAGAGTGTTGCTTGCCTCGTTCGACGGAGCTTCAGTCGCTTCATAAGTCAGGACTCGACGCACCTCAACGTTACGTGGGAATGCACTCGCGCGATCGATGTAGGTCCGGTCACCGTCTACACGGCGAACTCCATAAGAAGAACGTCGTCGCTTTTGTAGGCCAAGCATGGTGACATCTTCAGTAAAGAGATCCGTCACGTTGACCACGACAGCGGTGGAATCCTCATTCATGACTTCGACATCAAACGCCATGACGATTGGCTCGAAATTAGAGTTTCGAACAGCGGCGGCGATCGTTGTGGAATCTCCTGCAAAATTGTCGTAACTCACTAAACGAAGCAGCACGCGCTCGCCATTGTGCTCCCATCGCACCGTAGATGTATTCGACTTGGAGCCGCCGTACCCAGCACCATCAGGCGTGCGGGAGACCCGGCTGAGCAGGAGCATTTCTCGATTCATAAGATCAAGTGGGATCTCGTAGTAGAGATCCGCTCCGATCATGTGCGTATCAAAGAGACCCTCACTAGTGACCGCCTCTTCCGTGATCACTTCCGCGTACGTGGTTGCTTCAGGGTCTCCATCAGATTCTTGGCCCTGCTGGAATGCAGCAACAGGCGCCACCATGAAGAAGAGGGAAAAGAGCGCGAACAACGTTGAGCTGCGGAGCATGGTAGTCGTGGGTTTGTCAGTAGTATGTGGATCCCACTAGCGAAAAGAGCTAGGGCGCCAATGTGGATCCCTGATCCATCAGAGGACAGGGGCCTCGCTGGGTAACGCTCAATCCGAACCGTAACAAATCCTGATCAGAAGCCTTCGGCCCCATGATAGGTGCCGAAGGCTTCTGATCCTCTCCGGGTCTTTGCCTAGTGGCCCTCTGGCACAGTCA
>DLTN01000085.1 GCA_002500925.1 Gemmatimonadales bacterium UBA7835
CGCGTGGTTCTGTAACGTCCTAGGGGCGGGTTTCGTGTACGGACTTAGCCATGTCCATGGGCCGACGTTTCTTGAGAAGAAAATTGGCCGATATTTACTGAAACCGCATCAGATGCTGCGCATGGAGAAATTCTATGAGCGGTGGGGCCCTCCCGCGATGTTCCTATCTAGGTTCTTACCTGGAGTGCGTGCGATCACTCCGGTGTTTGCAGGCGCTACGCGACAGCCGTGGCCGCGGGTGATAATACCCATTGGGATGGCGTCTGCACTCTGGTACGGCGGCTTGGTGAGGCTCGGGTTCCTAGCGGGCGAGAACTTAGCGGATCTCGAAACGCAACTCTTGGGACTCAATCGCGGGCTGACGGCTTTGGCTGTCCTGGCTGTGATGGCACTAGCGGTTTGGTGGTACCGATCGCGTCTCCCGGACTACGCGGAGTGAAAACCGTGATACCGGATGCTCCTTCCGCCTTTCTCTTCGAGCAGTTCCATGACTACCTGACGTTCGAGAGGGGCTTATCTAAACAAACGGTCGTCTCTTATGGTCGGGATCTTAGGGGATGGTTCTCTTTTGTCGAGGAAGCTGGCGCCACTAACCCAGGAGAAGTCGATATTGGGACGCTTAGGAAGTGGATCTACTCTCTTAAAGAAAAGGGTATGGCACCTCGATCGATTCGGCGGGCACAATCTGCCGTGCGGACCTACTTCAGATTTCTCTCAATGGAAGGGGCAGTGGAAGCCGATCCTACGGACCGGTTAGAGTCACCACAGGTCGACAAGTCGCTACCTGATGTTCTCTCTCAGTTAGAGATGGAGCAGGTCCTTGAGTCTCCGGATTCGACACACCGGCTCTATTGGCGGGATCGAGCCATTCTTGAGTTTCTATACGCTACAGGTGTGCGTGTTAGCGAATTGGTAAGCCTTAGGATTACGTCTGTGGACTTAGAAGAAGGATTTGCCAAGGTTTTTGGAAAAGGGTCTAAAGAGAGACTTGTTCCAGTAGGTGGCCCAGCATTGCGAACTCTTAAGCGGTATTCTCGCGACCTCCGGCCGGAGCTTGACCAGGGAAATGGCGAAGGCCGGGTTTTCCTCAATGCAAGAGGGAATCCGATTCGGCGTAAGTCTGTCTGGGTGATAGTAAAAAGTGCCGGGATTCGGGCAGGGATGGCTAGAGCTATTTCACCCCACACTATAAGGCATACCTTCGCAACGCATCTTGTGGAGGGCGGGGCGGACCTAGCCGCGGTTCAGGAGTTGCTCGGTCACGCCGATATATCGACTACGCAGATCTATACCCACTTAGACCGGGCCTACCTGCGCGAAGTCCATCAGAAGTACCACCCCCGTCAATAGGCGTGGAGCGCTCGAACCTGGGGAGGCGTTATTCGTGGCGGGGGCCCGGCTCTGATCCTGTGTTCCTATCCTCAACCAAGGCAAACAGTTGCTCTTGTGTGGATGTAGTTTCTAACAGGAGAATTGCTTCCGACAGGACCGGGTCTCGTCGAGTACGAATCTCAGCTTCCCCGGCGATATCGTTCATTCTCTGAGCTGTAGCTAGTTCGGTGCGCCACAGCAGATAGCGGCGGATTTCTGACCTGTCTAGGAAGTCCGCGCCGAGTCCTTCTGTTTGTAAGTCTGAGACAAAAGCTTCAAACTCGTCGTTTTCTACGTATGGCCCGACTTCTTCCGCTCGACGAGACGCGGCAACCCCGAACGCAAATTCAGCTACGCGTAGCCCGAGGGGAAACTGGGCCTCGTTAGCCGCCCTGAGAAAGTCACGTTCCACGAGCGTCAGGGTATCGTCTTGGATTTCTAAGTCGGGGAAGATTCCGCCACCATCGATGAGCGAACGACCGCTGGCTGTCGTCACGCGGGGAAGGGAATCAATCACCTCAGGCACGGGGACGCCTTGTCTGTCTCTCGTCCTTTGAAGGGATCTCCCCAACGGAGTAAGCCAAGAGCCCGTTGTGAAGCGGAGTCGACGTCCATGAGGCAATGGCATTACTGTCTGGACGACACCTTTTCCGAAGGTTCTCTGACCAAGAACTACCGCCCGATCGTAGTCCTGCAGCGCACCCGCAAGGATCTCTGCACCTGAAGCCGTGAATTCGTCTACCAAGATCACTATCGGAAGCTTGGGGACCTGTATAGGCCAGCGATCCCCATATGAATCCGTCTCGGGCTGATCAGCGGAGGTTCCCGGGACCCGCTGTACAGTACTCGCAAGTGTAGCTCCTGGCGCGAGGAAGAGGTCGGCTAGCATCAGTGATTCATCCAGAAACCCCCCTGGGTTTCGTCTCAGGTCGATAATCAACCCATCCGATTCACCCAACTCAGCGAGTGCCTCGTTCATCTCTCGCGCAGCATTCCTTGCGACGCGGTCCATGATGACGTAGCCGATATCATTCTCTAGTATGCCCCAAGACACCGCTGGCACGTGGACCTCTTCTCGTGTGATTGTATAAGAGATTGGATCGTCGTACCCGACGCGTTTTATCCTCACCCTTACATCCGTGCCGACGGGGCCCCGAATAGAATCGGCGGCCATTCCCGTGCTCCATTCGGAGGCGTCATGTTGATTAACCCCGACGATGACGTCTCCAACTGCAAGTCCGTGCTCGTTCGCGGGGAAGCCTCGGAATACTGCTGTGACCGTTACCTCATTATTGAGCAGTGTAATCTGCAGCCCTATGCCAGAGTAGTTACCGGTGGTGTCCTCTTCCCAGGCTTCCGCTTCTTGTGGTGTAAATACTTCAGCATACGGATCATCTAGGGCTTGAATTACACCGTCTATTGCTGCTTCCCAAAGGGCGGAGTCACTGAACGCGTCCATGTGCATTTCAGCGATCGCATTGACTGCGCTCGACAAGACGTCGACCTCTGGTGGATCGCCTGAAGCTTCGCCCGGTCCGGTTTGCGCCGCCATCGCAGCGGGTGTCAGCAATAGGCCAAGCGTTGCACAGACTGCAGATTTCTTGATCATTCAGGTGATCCTGATCGTCATTTTTCAAGTAGGGTCTATAACCCCGACATTCTAACGGTCGTTCCTCAAAGAATGCAGGATGGGCCTGAAATAATTGAACCCCTTTGAGGCCTGCAACAGGTGCGACCAAGAGGGTATCTTCGACGTGAAGAAGTGAGTGCGCAGGAATCACTCCACCGATACGCGGTTGTCCCCGATGAATCAAGAGCAAGAAAGCACCCCGCTGAGGGTATCCCTCGAGCAGTTGAAGCCACATAAGGGAAATGTGCCCTACAATCTCGAACGGGTGCAGGAGCGGGTGATTTCTAAGGCAGGTAAGGTAGATGTGCTCGTGTTTCCGGAGGCGGTGTTATCGGGGTATTTCCTCGAAGGGGCGGTCTCTGAGGCTGCTCTTTCCGCGGATGAGCTAGCCCAAGGGATTGGGATACCATCGCCCGATGCTCCCGATATAGTTATCGGCTTTTACGAACGCTGGAATCATAGGCTCTACAACAGCGTAGCGTACCTGAGTAAGGAAGGGGGAGCCTACCAGGTAAAACACGTTCATAGAAAGATGTTCCTCCCTACGTACGGGGTTTTTGATGAGGCACGTTTTGTAGAGCCGGGTACTGAAATCCAGGCGTTTGACACTCGCTACGGTCGCTTTGGGATGCTTGTGTGTGAGGACGCGTGGCACTCAGCACCTGGAATGGTGCTCGCCCTTGATGGGGCAGAGGTTGTGTTTGTCGTTTCGGCGTCACCGGCGCGAGACTTTATACCGTCTACTGATGGACGTCCGGGTAACCTTGCTCACTGGGATCGGATTGGACCGCAAATTGCCGCAGAGCATGGGGTGTTTTGTATCATTTCTCAGCTTGTCGGTTCAGAGGGAGGCAAGCTGTTTCCTGGGGGGTCTGTAGCATTCGCTCCGGACGGAACGGAAATAGCGCGAGCTCCCCTCTTGGAGGAAGGAAGTACCTCTGTGACTTTGGATCCTCGCGCAATCGCTCGGTCGAGGACGGCGGCCCCGCTATTATCTGATCTAGAGCAGGCTCTTCCTCATCTACAGACAGCTCTAGACAGAGTTTCGGGTAGGTCGACCCCCGGTGAGGCCAATGATAGCCCGCCCCGCTTGGGTGGAACCCAAGCGGAACCAGCCGATGGTCGCCAAGGTGCATGGTCAGATGGACTTCAGTCTCGGATAAGAGATGGGCTGCTCGATCTTGATGTTGAACTCGTCGAGCGAGCGCTAATTGAATTCATTCGAGAAGAAGTCTGCCGCCGTCGCGGATTTGAACGCGTGGTAGTAGGAGTTTCGGGAGGGGTGGACTCGGCAGTGTCTCTGGTTCTCGCGAGTCGGGCTTTAGGCCCTGAGAATGTATTCGGCTTCCGGTTACCGTACCGTACGTCTAGCCAAGCTAGCCTCGATCATGCAGGACTGGTGCTCGATGTGACGGGTGCTCACGAAAGGACGATCGAAATCTCAGATCCGATCGATGCCTATGTGGAGAGATATGAAACAGACATCTCACCGATGCGAAAGGGAAACCTCATGGCTCGGTTGAGGGCAGTGATCCTGTTCGATCAATCTGCTAGACTTGGCGCACTCCCCTTGGGTACCGGTAATAAGAGTGAGCGACTCCTCGGATACTTCACATGGCACGCAGACGACTCCCCACCGATCAATCCTCTTGGTGATCTGCTCAAGACGCAGGTATGGGCCCTTGCTCGACACCTAGGTGTACCTAGCGAAATCATTGAAAAGCCAGCCACCGCTGATTTAGTAAGGGGGGTGACTGACGAGGATGAGTTGGGCATATCCTACCATGACGCCGATCCAATCCTCCACTGGCTCACGCTTGGCTACCAAGCGGATGAACTGCACCAGATGGGCTTTGAACAAGAAGCGGTCGAAACCGTGCAGCGGAGGCTTGAGTCCACTCACTGGAAGCGGGAGTTGCCTACGGTTGCAGTACTCTCATCAAGCGCAATTGGCGAGTTCTATCTGCGACCGGTTGATTATTAGAACTAGGGTGCATCCGGGATAGCCCGACGGCTTTCTTCTGTACTAACTCTTGCATAGGTTCCAAAGCGTGAATCTTTCTTTCTCGTTCCGCCTGTGTGGGCTAGCAGTCGCCCGATGACCGGCCAGGTTCTAGGCATTGTGCCTGCCCGGCTAGGGTCGACTCGACTCCCCCGAAAACCCCTGCATCCGCTTTTAGGAAAGCCTCTGATAGAGTGGGTTTGGCGCCGAGTCTCTGCAATGAAAGTCTTAGATCGCGCCGTAGTCGCGACAGATTCTCCTGAGGTAGCAGATGTGTGTCACGCAATCGGGGCGCCAGTTGAATTAACGTCTGAGGATCACGTCTCTGGGACTGACCGCGTCGCGGAGGTGGCAAGACGCGCGGGTTACGATGGATATCGATTTGTGGCGAATATCCAAGGCGATGAGCCTTTGATTGAGGAAGAGCATGTCCGAAGCGCCATCGAATTGGTCCGCAGCGGTAACTGGGAGGTCGGCACCTGTGCGACACCGGTCCAGGCTGGCGGTGCTTCCGAGGATGGCTCTACGGTCAAGGTCGCCCGAGCGGACTCAGGCCGGGCCCTCTACTTTTCCCGAGCCCGTATACCATGGACCAGCGAAGCTACGAGTCCCCTCCAGGGGGCAGGAGGGCATACCTTCTTGAGGCATATCGGGATTTACGCTTACGAGCGGTCGGCTCTGGAGCAGTGGACATCGCTCGCACCGTCGAGACTCGAGCAGATCGAGTCCCTCGAGCAGCTTCGCCCTCTAGAGGCGGATCTGCGTATTGGTGTTGCGATCGTTGGACGGGCGCACGAGGGTGTGGATACGCTACTCGACGCCGCGCGTGTGGAACAGAAGTTAAGTCACCTCAATCACTCTACTCTTGTGTGACCCCATGTCCGTAAAGAGCGAAAGACCAACCAAATATATCTTTGTCACGGGCGGAGTCGTCTCCTCTCTTGGAAAGGGTATAGCTGCAGCGTCCATCGGTAGGCTACTGAAGGAACGCGGGTTACGCGTGACTCTCCAGAAGTTCGATCCATACATCAACGTAGACCCTGGGACACTCTCCCCGTATCAACATGGTGAGGTGTTCGTGACGGACGATGGAGC
>DLTN01000082.1 GCA_002500925.1 Gemmatimonadales bacterium UBA7835
GCGGAGAGAGAAATCCTGCACCATCCGCACCATCGAGTCGTAGACCGCAGAATCGCCATGTGGGTGGTATTTCCCTAAAACCTCACCCACCACGGTGGCGCTCTTCTTGTAGGCGCGACCTGGATTCATTCCCGCCTGACTCATCGCATACAGAATCCGGCGGTGCACGGGCTTCAGCCCATCACGCACATCGGGAAGGGCTCGCTGCACAATCACGCTCATCGAATAATCGATGAACGACTCTCTCATTTCGTCTTCTAAGAGGCGGGCCAGAACAGTCTGCCCACCTCCTTCACCACCGCCGAACTCGAGCTCGTCACTCATACGCGCGTTCTTCCTGTCGGGCGCTCAAGCGAGCTGCTTGATAGTCTTTTGCCAGAATTCTGGAATCAGGCAAGCGCTCGCTCCTCAGTGGGCCATCCACGGCGAGCGAGGAGGCGTTATCGGGGTGTGTCTCAAGAGTACCCTTAAGACTTTAGAAAATAACCCTTTTTGAGCCTCTCACCAAGCGAACGTTGCACTTATCTCACCTAAGGCAAACCCTTTTATCACAATGGTTTTCCATGCCTGCCTACCCCTTATATCACGCGACCGCCACGAAGTCCTTCCCCCCGACCAAGCCTGCCTCCTCCAAAAGCCCCTCGATCCTAGCCCTGGCTCCATATTGGCCCACCGCGGCAGCATGAAGTGGGCCGCGGATCCGAAGGGCCTCTGTGACGCCTAAAACCGGTGCCCCATGAATCTCCTGACCTATTTTTCGGGGGTCGAGCTCAACAAACGCCACCACCCTAATTCCGAAATCCTGGGCGGCCCGTGCGAACGATTTCCCTACTGGGCCCGCTCCCCAGACGATTACGTCACGCGCGTCCTTAAGTGGGCCAAGGCAAAGATAATGAACCCGGCACCTCAGAAACGCTTCGGGCTTGTAACGATGGTCTGTCCGAGACAAGCGGTCGGCACCTTCCCGCCAATGATGAAGCACGGCAGGGACATTCGCGAGCCGGTGCCCCGCAAGGTGTACCCGCAAAATCAGGTCGTAATCCTCTGGCCACCCGTGATCTTGGTATCCACCCACGGCCTCGACCACGTCTGTCCGAAGGAAAAACGTGGGGTGAGCCAGTGGACACTCGACCCAGACCGAACGTGCAACATCCTCGGGCGACCTCACAGAATTGAGCCATTTCTCGTATCGACGCGCGCCTGCCCTGACTACCGAATTGGGGAAATACCGCACTCCGCAGCCACAACCAGCTACTTCGGGCTCGTCCATGAGCAGAGCCCACTGAAGGGCAAAGCGTCTCCGGTCAGCGATGTCATCCGCATCCATTCGGGCAAGATACCGGGCGCGCGCTTGCGCCCTTGCTATCTCGAGCGCATCGACGATCCCTCGAGGCCTGCTTCGGAACAACCGAATTCTGTGGTCATCCGAAGCCCAGTGCTCCAAGCAATCCCAGGTACCGTCTGTCGAGCCGTCATCCACAACAATCACCTCAAAGTCATCGAAGGTCTGAGTGACTAATGACCTCATGGCTTCATCCAAATGCTTTACGCCATTACGAACAGGCATGAGGACGCTGACGGCGGGAGAATGTCTGGTCATGGCAACACCGGTCCAAGATCTAACTGCTGATCACCTATCCTGATCAGAATGTGATAGTTCTTGCCGCATAACAGGACACCGCCGGCTTCGGCTTCAGTTCTTCGTCAAGCTGCTGCTAGCGGCCTCTCGCATCGCTTGGGCCAAGTAACGACCGGTGAAACTTTCCGGTATGTCGGCGATCGCCTCCGGGCGCCCTGCTCCGACGATTTGACCCCCCTGAGTTCCTGCTCCGGGACCAAGATCGATAACCCAGTCTGCAACACGGATCACATCGAGATTGTGTTCGATAACGAGCACGGTATTACCCGATTCAACTAAACGCCCCAGAACCTCCACCAGCTTGCGCACGTCTTCTCCGGAGAGCCCTGTCGTCGGCTCATCTAGGATGTAGAGTTTTCGGCCCTTCTTCCCTGACACTCTCGCTAACTCTCGAGCTACTTTGAGCCGCTGGGATTCGCCACCAGACAAAGTCGTCGCCGGCTGTCCAAGACGGAGATACCCGAGCCCTACTTGCTGAAGCTGCCAAAGGCTCTTTCCGAGCCTGCGCTCCCGAATAAAGAACCGGATCGCCTCGTCGATGGTAAGTTCCAAAACTTCAGCAATCGTCTTTCCCCGAACCTTAACGTCTAGGACTTCACGTTTATATCGTTGTCCTGAGCAAGCCTCACAGGGCACATATACATCAGCCATAAAGATCATCTCGACCTCAACGGCACCCGCGCCCTTACACTCTTCGCAACGGCCCCCGTCAACATTGAAACTGAAGTGGCCAGGCGTGTACCCCCTTTCTCGGGAAATCGGGGCAGCGGCAAACAGCTTCCGCACCGCATCCCACGCCTTGATGTAAGTCACCGGGTTCGAGCGCGGCGTGCGACCGATGGGCGCTTGATCGACTAGCACAACCTCATCGACATACTCGAGACCTTCGAGAGCATCGTACTGTCCTACAACCTCACCTAAGTGCTCTTTAGCACTCGTCTCACCACTGCCCAATTCCCTTTCTGCCGCTCGATAAAGAACGTCGTGCACCAAGGTCGACTTACCCGATCCCGATACACCCGTCACCAGTGTCATAGTACCGAGAGGGATCTCGACATCCACCGACTTAAGGTTGTGCTGCGTCGCTCCCTTGAGCCTCAGCGAGGGGCCACTAACTGACCGAGGACCCTCTTCTCGAACTATAGGTGATCGACCGGAGATGTATCGTCCAGTCACCGTGTCCTGCAATTCCAACTCTTCGGCCGTTCCCTCGAATACAACTTCGCCACCACGTTCGCCGGACGCCGGACCGAGTTCTACAACATGGTCCGATGCCCAAATCGCTTGCGTGTCGTGCTCCACGACTACGACCGTGTTACCAGAACTCCTGAGTTTTTTCAGTAGCTTGAGTAGGGCTCCGGTATCCCGAGGATGTAGTCCCACAGTCGGCTCATCTAGGACATAGAGCGTATCGACCAGTGCGGACCCGAGCGAATTGGCCAAGTTAATGCGTTGAGCTTCCCCTCCTGAGAGAGTCCTCATCTGACGACTCAGTGACAGATAGCCCAAGCCCACATCAACAAGGAACCCTACCCTCGCATTCAGCTCGCGTATGATCGTCTCCGAGATCTGAGCTTCCATCGAAGTTAGGTCTAGCTGCCTGAGCCATAGCGCGAGATCCTCCAGCGCTAGTTCCGACACCTCTGCGATCGTCCGTCCCGACACACGAACGTTTAGGGCCTCCCTGCGAATCCGTGCACCACCGCATTCACGGCACGCCTTGGGCGCCTGATACTTCCTTAACCAGACCCGGATATACTGTTTGTAACGCTTTTTTTCACGCGATACGAGGAACGGTATAACCCCCTTGAAACCCTTCGCGCCGTATAAAACCTCCTCACGAAACTTCTTCGGCAGCTCTTCCCACGGCGAGTAGAGAGAGATACCAGAATGCGTCCCAAATTCTTTCAGCTTTGTTCTTTCTCGCTTGTAGCGCGGGGCAGACCAAGGATCGACCGCATTGTCGGCCAACGATCTGGTCGGCACCGGAATGATCAGGTCTGGATCATAGTCGAGCGTCGCACCGAATCCGGTGCAAAGAGAGCACGTACCATAGGGATTGTTGAAGGAAAAGAGCTGCGGTGTGGGCTCAAGAAAGACCGCCTCAGGATGCTCTGGGCAACGAAAGTGCTCAGTAAATAGCAGACGGTCAGGAGCCCGTATGGGAAAGCCGGTCTTCCCTTCTCCTTCATTACGGTCCGCTGAAAACAAGACTATCGCCTCCCCCTCTCCTTCGACAAAACAGGTGCCGAGAGAATCGGCGAGGCGACCTATGTCGTGCGGATCTGTCTTTATTCGGTCTACAATGACCAAAAGCTCTTCGGCCTTCGTCAGGTCTACAGTGAAATCGTCCGGGTGATCGGCATCCGGCCCGGAGATGTCAACCTGCACTCCATCCACTAAGAGACGAACAAATCCAAGCTCTCGAAGATTAGACACGACGAGGTCATGCTTGATTTCTTCGCTCCTGGGAAGCGGAAACGCGACCTGAATGCGCACTCCACGACCCAGTCCAAGTACTCTGTCTACCGCTGACGACACGGTATCCGGCTGCACGTGATGGTCACACACTGGACAGTGAGTACGCCCAACCCTCGCCCACAGCAGGCGCATATAGTCATACACCTCAGTTGCAGTCCCCACCGTAGATCGGCTCGACTTCGTGGGGTTCTTCTGCTCAATCGACACTGCCGGTGATATTCCTTCTATCGAGTCTACATCCGGCTTCTCCATGCGCTCAAGAAACTGTTTGGCATAGGTAGAAAGTGACTCTACGTATCGGCGCTGACCTTCCGCGAATAGCGTGTCTAGAGCAAGTGAGCTCTTGCCCGAGCCAGAAGGACCCGTGATTACCGTGAATGCGCGACGTGGGAGATCAAGATTGACCTCCTTCAGGTTATGCTGCCGGGCTCCCCGGATCCGGATCGGATCGTCCATGGTTGGATGATATAAGGAACGTCGCCATGGGCGAGACTGCGCGGCACAAAATTCCCGGCTTGCTAGGTCCCTTCGATCGAGTCTCTTAAGGGTGCCATGCTGTCTACCGACTCATCCATAGGGCCTATCCCACCAGTATCTGCGGCGAGATCACGCATCATCTCAAACAGCTCAAGGTCATGCTCCGCTACAGAATCCATGACCTCGTATCGGCGAGAAGTAGGGCTAAGCACACCCGCCACGCGCACAAGTGGGTCGTTCTCGAATCCGCTGAGCGGCTCCAATGCTCCCAAGGAGTAGCGCGTTGAAGCATTCCAAAGAATCCA
>DLTN01000061.1 GCA_002500925.1 Gemmatimonadales bacterium UBA7835
TGAACGTTCAGCGATAGCTATATACGTGTCCTCTGCCTCTTTCCACCTACCTTCCTGCTCATAGGCCTGGGCCAGCAATCCGGCGGCTTGGAGAGCTATGGGTGATCCCGGCCTTTCGCCGATCGGTCCAAGGACAGCCAGGGCCTGTTGCGGGTCCCCAGAATCTAGATAGAGCTCGCCAAGTACGAGTCGCGCCTCACCGTCATACGCTGTGGAGCCAAACCGGTCCAGAAACGTAGCTAGGTCAATCTTCGCACCCTCTGTGTCACTGATCGAGATTGATTGATAGATCGTCTCTAGCGACTCGGCCGCCCTTACGTTCATCTCTGACTGGTAATTCACGTAGTAAAATCCACCGGCAATCATGAGCACTAGCAGCACGCCACCAACCGTCATTAACTGTTGATTGGCCTTTGCCCAGTTCGATGCCTCTAGAACACCAACGACAAAGGTGTCGTCGGCATCGTGGGTTCCCTGGGAACTGCGCCGCGCTTTAGGGTGTCGCTTCGACATAATCGGGCCTTAACGGGGTCTGCGGGCAGCCAAATGACGACCCAGAAGAGTCGATAAAAGCTAGACGGGCTGCTGCCAAGGGTCAACGAAGCCTCCGCTTACTTGCGGGTGATATTCTCTTTGGCTTCGGCTCTACCTAACGAGGGGTGGAGCGCCAAGGCGACGGCAATCAATGCTATAGGAAAAGATCCGAGAGTGGCTGCCTGTGGTCCAATGGCATCGGCAAGGATCCCTGTGCCTAGAACACCGAGGGCCCCGGTTGCCCAAGCCAACCCCATGACTACTCCGGAGCTCGCAGCCGTCCCGTTCGGGATCATCTCCTGAGCCATTACTACGACCGGCGGAAGTGTTGCCATGCCTAGAAAGCCAGCTATGGCTGCCACCGCTAATCCGAGTGTGCCAGCTGGGCCGATCCAAACGGCTAAGGCATGGGCGGGCAGAGCCCAAAAACACAAATGAGCTAGAAGTTTTGGACGGTCAAGCCGGTCTGAAAGGAGGCCTCCGGCTACCGTCCCGAATGCCTGTGCCGAGAAGTAAGCAGTCAGTGCGACGGCCCCTAGCGTTTCGGAGCCGCCATTCTCAGCAACTATGATTGGAACCATCGTCTGAAAAGTCCTCTGCACGAACGCCATCACAGCACTTATCCCAAAAATCAGACCCAACGGACCTTTGAGTCGTCTTAGTACCTCTTTTGGCGCGGCTGGTGGTGCTCGGTCAGAAGTCGACGTCTCAGCTTGCTCCGCCGGTAGGCCTAGATAGACGAAGGGAGCAACAAGTAAGACGGGTAGCGCCGCCATCCACAGTCCTTCCATGCCCTTTGCTTGTGCCAACCAGACAGCGACAACCGGACCCATTGCAAAGCCAACAGAGCCCCCAAAAGAAAAGACCGAATATCGGGCGCCACCTCCCCTTCCCTGAGATACACGCACTGCATACGATGCGCCGGGGGGGTGAAAGGCTGCTGAACCAATTCCCCCAATGAGGAGCAGTAGCACTAGAGACCAAAAGCCGGTCGCCCATGCTATGGCTGAGACAAAGACCCCAGAGATTACAGGCCCTAGCACCGCTAAGCCGCGACGCCCGTAACGATCCGCCACGAATCCGAAGAATGGCTGTGGTAGTGCGGCGGCCACGGAAAACGCAACCGCTAGAGTAGCTGCTGACGTAATCGAAAGCCCTAGGTCACCCATGATGCGCGGGAGCAGTGGGGGAACGAAGGAAGCGTACATGTCATTCACTGCGTGTGCTCCTGAAACCACAAGAGCAACGCGGAGTGCCGAACGATCTTTCACATGTGGTGACATACCCTCAGCTCCTAACTGCACCTCGCCTCAACTTCTCTTGGAAAGACTGCATGGGTATCGGCCGCCAAGAGAGTGCTCGGAGGATAAAACGACGCGAGCGACATCTGTAACGACTGGCGTGGATACGTTCATACCATAACGTTTTGCAGATTGGAATAAACCGGCCCACTCCAGGTCACTGCCCCATTCAGAGCTCATGCCGAACTTTAACGTCCCAGATTCCCAGACCAAGTCACGCGAGCAGGCCCGGTGTGCCCTCGACTTCACTAGCAAACGAAGAACCTCTCTTCTAGCGCTTTTGTTGGTTTTTGTCGGATGCAGTGCCCCGACTCCTGAAGGCGGCGCAACCGATACAGACCTGATGACGACTGTCTATGCTCCACAGAATCGTCCCGACGTCCAAGGAACCATTGGTGCTGTTTCAGCCGGTCACCCCTTGGCGGCTCAGGCGGGCCTAGACGTTTTGAAAGACGGTGGCACAGCGACTGATGCAATCATAGCGATGGCTGGAGTTTTGGCGGTCACACGTCCTCACATGAATGGCGTGGGAGGAGATGCCTTCGGCATCTTTTATGACGGTGCCACAGGAGAGGTCACTGCCCTGAATGCGAGTGGACGTTCAGGTGCGATTGCTACGCCCGAATTTTTTACTAACGAGGGATTTGATCGGATCCCCGATAAGGGCGCTCTGTCGGTAAGTGTACCAGGAGCGATAGCTGGTTGGGTCGACGCCCATGACCGTTACGGGAAGAAGCCGTTCGCCCAGTTGCTCGAGCCAGGAATAAGATTTGCGCGGGACGGCTTCGCGGTTTCGACCAGACTGGCTCTAGATTTCGAGGCCCAGGGTGCAGACCTGAACGACTTCGGAAAATCTCTCTACCTGCCGAATGATGGGGCACCGCCATCCGTAGGGACGCTTCTGCGAAATCCTGAACTCGCTGCTTCGTTAGAGGATATCGCGAGTCGAAAAAAAGAAGGCTTTTACAATGGTGATATTGCTGAGACTCTAGCCGATTTCGTTCAAGGCCAAGGTGGACATCTCCGCGCCTCCGATTTTGCGAACCATGTCTCCACATGGGTAGAGCCTCTCCGCCTCAACTACTTGGAACACACCTTCATAGTGATGCCTCCAAGTACGCAAGGGCCTGCACAGCTAGCCCTGATGGAGATGTCTAAGGGGCACGATATCCAGTCCATGGGGCACAACAGCTCCGACTATCTGCACACGCTTATCGAGCTGAAGAAGCTTGCTTTTGCTGATCGAGATCGGTGGATCGCAGATCCCGAAAAGGCCGACGTGCCCTTAGCGCGCCTTTTGAGCCCAGCCTATCTCGCAGAGCGTTCTGCTATGGTGGATCCATCGAGAGCGGCAGACTCAGTACCCCCCGGGTTTGGCGACGATGACGTGGACACTCAGGAGGAAGAGCGAGATGACTCAGGAGACACGGTCTACCTCACAGCAGTCGATCAGTGGGGTAACGCTGTGAGCTGGATTCAGAGTAACTTCGCTGGTTTTGGCTCTGGGCTACTTGAGCCAGAGACAGGAATACTTCTCCACAACCGAGGATCTCTATACACACTTGAAGACGGCCATCCCAATCAGGTTGCCCCCAACAAGCGCCCCTATCACACACTATCTCCAATGATGGCCCTCCACGCTGACGGTGACTTTTCGTTTACCCTCGGCACACCCGGTGGAGACAGCCAACCTCAATCACTGCTTCAGATAAGTCACAACCTTCTTCTGTTCAACATGACACCGCAGGAGGCCATTGAGGCACCACGTTTCCGTTCGATGTCCGACATGCGGGTGTCGATTGAGAACCGCGTTCCACGTGCCGCACTGGAAGGCTTGGCCTCAAAGGGGCACCAACTAACAGTTGTGCCTGGATGGACCGCAACCTTCGGAGGTGCGCAGATGATTGTTTTCAACCGTGAAACGGGAGTCCTCAACGCCGCAGCGGACCCCCGACGAGAAGCCTACGCACTCGCGTACTGATCAATGAAGACATTTGTTTTGTTCGGAGCGTTATTTGGAGCTCTAGCCGTTTGCCTAGGAGCGTTTGGTGCCCACGCCCTCCGTGACAGCCTGTCCGCCCAGGACTTAGTTACGTTCGAGACCGGCGTTCGTTATCAGATGTACCACGCCCTAGCATTGCTAGCTGTCGCGGGGGCCATGAGTCAATGGGAATCGGACGCTCTTGTGTTTGCGGGCTACGCGTTTGTAATAGGAATTCTGATTTTCTCCGGAAGTCTTTACGTCCTAGTTCTTTCCGGCCAGCGATGGATCGGAGCGATCACACCAATCGGAGGATTGGCTTTGATACTGGGATGGGTTCTCCTCGGATGGAGCGCCTGGCGCTCTTGAGTCTCCGGCTCGAAGAAGACGTCGAGAGGGCGAATTCTATCCTCGAGCAGGCCAACCAAATTGTAGTTCTTACAGGAGCGGGGGTTTCAGCTGAGTCGGGGATCCCCACGTTCCGGGGTCGCGGCGGTCTCTGGCGCTCGCGCCGGCCAGAAGAGCTCGCAACCCCGGAAGCGTTTGAAGAAAGCCCTGAACTGGTATGGGAATGGTATCAGTGGCGGCGGAGACTGATCGCAGAATGCTCGCCAAATGCGGGGCACCAAGCCTTGGCCAGGCTGGCCCTCAAAAAGGATGGAGTGACCCTGATCACACAAAACGTAGATGGACTCCACAGCAGGGCTGCTCAAACAGAGGCCAAAGCTCTGAACATCCTGGATGCGCAGGCCGCGTTCCCACTAGAAGTGCACGGGGCGATAAACCGTGATCGGTGCTCTCTCTGCGATCGCTTAACGGATGCGGTGAGTCATTTCCAATTAGGTCCGCCCCAGTGCAATGACTGTGGGGGACCTCTGCGGCCAGATGTAGTATGGTTCGGTGAGTCTTTGGACCCAATCATTATTGGAGCGGCGCAGGAGGCGGCCTTGCGGGCTGATGTCTGCTTGGTGGTGGGTACGAGTGCGCTAGTGCATCCCGCGGCCGGCCTCCCCTCGATGACACTCCGCGCGGGCGGCCTGCTGATCGAGGTAAATCTTGAAGCCACGACTCTGACGAATCAGGCCGCAGTTTCGTTACAAGGCCGCTCAGCCTCGCTGCTCCCACGCGTCATAAAGGCATAAGTCCGAGACGACCCGAAGCGGAAAAGCTCCGGACACTCTCTCACTCGCAGTCCAGAATGGTCATGAGCGTCTCCATCGCGACGTTCCCTCCGGAGAGCAGCACCACTACCACCCCTTCTGTATCAGGAGGTTTCCATGAGCCGTTCAAAAGCGCGGCAAGAGCGACCACTCCGCCTCCCTCCACAACCAAGTTTAAATGGGTCAGAGAGAATCGGATTGCATCACTAATGCCTTCTTCTGAAACCTTGATGTACTGGTCTACTCGTTCTCGCACGAGATTGAAAGAGTATCGATTTTCCAGCCCGATACCCCCTGCCAGAGCGTTGGCTAACGTGTCCTCTTCTGGCAGTTCGATGGGCTGCCCAGCTTCTATGCTAGAATGCATAACCGCTGCACGTTCGGCTGAAACGGCGACTATCGAAGGAGTCAGCCCCGCCTCCTTCAGCCCCCCTGAGACTCCTGCGATCAGACCTCCCCCAGAGAGCGGGGCCAGAAATGCCGAAATTGGTCGCCCCGCAAGTTGGTCTGCTAGTTCTAATCCAATGGTTCCTTGTCCATTGATCACCCAAGGGTCGTCATAAGCCGATACATATGTGGACCCTGTATTCTCAGCCTCCTGGATAGCAGCCACCTCTGCCTCATCGAAGGTGGAGCCGGTCAACACTGCTTCTGCGCCTCCCGACCTTATACCATCCAACTTCACCGGATCTACCCACTCTGGGACAAATACGCGGGCAGGAATTCCCGTTCGCTCTGCCACATAAGAGACCGCTCGCCCATGATTGCCGCTCGAACAGGCAACTACGCCGCGGAGCACTTCTTCTGGCCCTAGTGACTCCAGCCGTGCTGCTGCCCCACGAACCTTGAATGAGCCTGTTGCCTGAAGGCATTCAAGTTTGAGTAGGACTTCCCGACCGAGCCTCTCGCTCAAGACAGGCGCTGACAATAGAGGGGTGACGCGCGCATGGCGAGAGACCACCTCGCGCACATCAGCGCTTGAAGTTTCAGTAAACGGCCCTGCCGGATACCCGGTCATGAACCCGCAATCCCTGCGAGCGGTTCTAGAAGACGACCCGGGACCGTTCTTTCAGCTCGGTAATCCATAGTCCTGAATTGAGGTCGGACGAATAGATCCGCCCCTTGAACACCTGGGCACCCCACGCCATAGGCCAGTTTGGAGTCGTCGTTTCACTATCTGTTGTTAATATCGTCGCGATTTCGCGTCCTTGCTTGTAGAGATCGCCACGAAGCTCCCCAGAAATGTCCACGACCCGAAGGCCTGCCTGATAGTAACCCACATACATCTTGTCATCCTCAATCCAGACATTGTGCGCCCCAGCTTCAGGAACCTCGTACTTAGCTACTTCCACAGGATTCTCAATATCACTCACATCTAAGACGTGGATGTAACCCCGTGCATGGATTGCTCCGTTAGCGTCCCACTCTGCTGGAAATATCTCGTCACCAACGAACAAGTACTGCCCGTAACGCCATGCCACGTGGGTATTTCCGATAGGATACTTGAACTGACTTACGAAGACCGGCGCGGTGGGCGTACCACCGTGGCTCCCCGCCCCAACATCTAGGATCACTACCCCATCATCCCAATACGACACATACGCGTATCCATCTTGAACCATTACGTCATGAAGGGAGCGCTGCTGACTGTCGATTCCCCACCTCCCGACCTCTCGAGGCGCCTCCGGGTCGGAGATGTCGATAACGTGAACCGCACGGGTGCCATTGTGGACAGCGTAAACCAATTCGTGCTCACCAGAGATCCAGACGTTGTGTACCCCCCCGGTCACCGTCTCTGTGTACTCGGAAAGAATTTCAGGATGAGCCGGTGTACTGAGATCGAGGAACACCATGCCGTTTCTTCGACTAGACGCTCCCTCTCGAGTAACTATTCCCAACCTATTGTTTGGGTGGATTTTGACGTCATTAATCCGGCGAGCGTCCAATTGCAGCGAATCTGTGAGTACTGGATTTGAGGGGTCTGTGACGTCCCACACCTTCATCCAGTCCCACATAAAGGTTCCGATATACGCATAGTCCCGTCCATCGACTCCCTCGAAGACCCACACGTCCCCTGAATGATGCTCTGCGATCCCTCCACGACCGAGCTGAACCAATTGGGCGTCCGCCCCACGCGCCTCGACGATTACGATACCGCTCTGGACGTCTCGCTCACCCATGCGCGCACTTACGCGGTACGTCCCAGCTTCCTCGGCGACGAAAACGCCTTCACCACCGTCGTCCTCGATCTGAGCGCCCAAGCCGCTCAAGGACCATTCCGGGAACACCCTTACCGTTTCCCCTGAGTTGGTCTGAGCCGTAGCGGTGAATCTGATTACATCGCCGGTACGCACCCTAGACTCCCTTGGCTCTAATTGATACGAGATCCCAGGGTCTGCCTGAACTCTCAGCTCTAGGCTAGTGCTAACATTGTCTCCTGATACCGATATCGTTGCCGAGCCCGCTTGCCTGGCGAACACGAGGCCTGCGCCGTCCACCGCGGCTATATCAGGGTCAGAGCTTGACCAGCTGAGCTCGGGACCGTCCACTGGTTCGCCAAGGCGATTTGACGCCGAAACCCACACCGGAATGACCTGGCTCGCGTAGGGTTCATCCGACCCTACATTGGCTACCAGTCTTGTAGCCGGAAGAGCCCGGATCACAACGGACACAGATACCGATTCCCCGCCCACAACAGCGGTGATTCGAGCCATACCAGGATTCAGCCCTGTGACAACTCCGTCAGTGCTCACTGAGGCCAGTTCCGGGGTAGAAGCAACCCAGCGGACTAGGAGGTCGTCTAATACACGCCCTGCGCCGTCTTGAGCTGTTACAGTCAATCTCGCTGTTTCAGTAACCTCGATTTCTGCACGTTCGGGTGATATCACGATCTGTGCAGGTTGTGCTTGTGCAGGCGCAACCTGAAGAATTGCAGCAACTAGAAAAGAGCTTGCGAGGCCAGTCATTTAAAACGCTCCTGAAAGCGACGAGTCAAAGGTAATTTGTGTTCAAGGGCTATTCCCCAGATCTACCGAACAGCATTGCGAGCCAGTTCGCCTTCTGCTGAGATGTAGCCGAAGGCGGACCATTGGTTCCGCCCGTCGAGAATGCGCTCCCACACCTCATGTGCTTCACCCGGCCTACCGTTCAGCAGGTGCCACACGCCGAGCCCATACGAAGTCGTGGTGCTTTGTAGGGTAGCAGCATCACCGCTAGGCCCGATGAGGTCTTCGAGTGGCCGCTCTCCTTTAAATAGAAGAAGTAGGTCTAGATAGGCTGCGGACTCAATAATCTCAATTCCGACATCAATGTGGTCGAGGAGTTCTTGGGCCTCGTCCTCTAGTCCCAACCGTCTCATGGTCATGTACATCCAGTAGGATGTCGCCACTGTGGAATCAGGATGGACTGACACCTTCAGACAGCTACGGAGAGCGTCAAGCGCTGCCTCAAAATCACCCGAGACATAGTGCGCCAGAGCTAGGTGGTACCAAATGTTAAAGTGTAGTGTGCTAGTCGGAATGTTCATTACGTTCGGGAGTCCGTCTGGTTCGACCTCGTCCATACGGCCTTCAGTCAACTCAACTCCCCGTTCGAGGTCCGTAATCGCCCTGCCTAACTCGCGGACCGATAAATAACGATGCCCACGGTGGCGGTACAATCGAGCATCTTCTGGATGTAACCCAATCGCCTTCGAGTAGATATCGATCGCATCGCGGTAACGACCTAGATAGGCCGTCCTCCTTCCCATCCAGATGAGGGAGTCTGCGTTCGTGGGAGTAGCGGCCAGAGCGCGTTCCGCCTCCTCGTAACGCTTCATGTATACAGCTCGGACACCGTTCGGCTGTGGAGGTGGCCTAAGTGTGTCTCCGAGAAACGATATTGCCTCGACCCCGGGCGGCATCGATTGAACTTGGGAGGATTCGAGGTCATCAGTACCCTTAGAGCTCCCCAGTGGAGAACAGGAAGCCATAACGAACGTTAGCGATATTGTGACGACCTTAGTTAGTTCAAGCATGTTACAGTAGAGCTGGAGTGCCATTCGATACGACAAAGCCTCGCCGCGGTAACTCGCGACTTTCCGCGCAACGATTCTGTCACCACAATGAGGGGATTCGCAACTCAGCCGACTCACGGGACGTCAAAGGTTCGTTCGATGAATAAGAGGGAAAGCAGAATACTTTCAGGGATCTTTGTCACATGCGGAGTTGTGCTCGTTGTAACCTCTATGTTCAACGAAACGCATGGCGTGCAAATCTTCATCCTAGGACTTGTAAACGTTGTTATCGGCTCCACTGGGTACTTCAGGAGAGATTCGAAGACCTAATCAACCCAGTACCTACGCACCTAAGCTAAGAACCCGGAGCCTTACTGTGCACCGACTTGTAGAGAACATGTCTCTCGCTAAAGTGGCATTCGGGCTCCTGCTGCTCTCAGCTCTGCCCGCCGACGGGCGTGGGCAGAGCTCGAGCGGAGACACCCTCGACGTCTTTTTCCTGGGCAACAGCTACGTCTACTACAACAATCTTGCCGACCAGCTGACCGAACTATCCCTAAGCCTTCCAGGGACCGTCATCAATACGGGGCATCACTTACACGGAGGGTTTACCTTACGTCGGCACCTCGAAGATGGCCATTTACCCGATGTTTTTCAGCGCCATCCGGATAGTCGTGAAGGATGGGATGTGGTGATAGTGCAGGAACACAGCCGACTCGGTGTCCCGTACTCTGACGAGGGCACGGGAGCCCTGGGCGCCCCCGATGCCTTCCTTGACTCTGCATCAGAGATCGGTGACTTAATATTGGAAAGCGGTGCTGAGATCATGTTCTACATGACGTGGGCAAAAGAGGCATTTCCTGAGCAAATCTCACTCCTCTCCGAGGCATATACTGAGGCCGGACGAAGGCTCAGGGCTTCCGTGACCCCCGTCGGGTTGGCGTGGGACCAAGTGCGACGAGAACGCCCTGACATCAACCTGTTCCATCCCGATGGCTCGCACCCCTCCCCTACTGGGACTTACTTGAGTGCGTGTGTCTTTTATAGTCAGCTCACAGGGCTCCCGCCCTTTGGTGCGGCGAGTACACTGTATGGTATCGAGATGCGCACCCCTGGTGTCGTTGTTAGTGAGGTCCCCGCCCTTCTAGTTCATTTGACCGAAGATGTCGCCCTGTATCTGCAAGGTGTTGCATGGGATATCGTTTCTGCTGACCCGCAGGATTATTGAAGCCGGTTAGTTCAATCGGCGTCGGAAAGTCACCCGTGATGCTGCTTCTTCCTCCACCAGCTGATCGACGCACAACTCGAAGACTTTCACGTATCCCTAATGCTTGATTTCCGAGATGACTGAGACAGCGGCGCTCACTGGTGCGTCAAGCTTGCCAGAGCTCTCATCACCGCGGAGTTTAAAAACTCATGAGGGCAAAGCCGGCTCAAATAAATAGCACTGCTCTCCAGTTACCTGTCATGGGTCCGTTTTGGACTGAGTGAAGCAACTATCGTGATTAGTAAGTTCGGATGGACAGCCCTGATCGTAGGAGTCTTCATACTCACGGCATACAGCGCTAACGCTGTTTTGACAGACCCGGAAGTCACTCACTGGGAGAAGTGGGGTCTCGGACTTCTTTGGGGTGGGATTCTCTCACTCCTCGCAGGCGTAACCTGGGGACGCTATAAAGAATCAGGTAATGATCCTTACAAGGAAGTGCAAAGATGATCGTGGTTACCACAGAACACATAGCCGGTTATAAACAGACAGCATCCCTGGGAATGGTTCGAGGTAGCTCAATGAGGGCGAGGCATGTTGGTCGGGATATCATGGCGGCCCTCCGGATGTTCGTTGGCGGAGAAGTTCGCGAGTACAGTAAGCTTCTGGGAGAATCGAGAGAACAAGCAGCAGATCGAATGATCGAGGAAGCGCAGGCAATGGGCGCAGACGCGATAGTCGGAGTTCGTTTCCAAACCTCTATGGTGATGCAAGGTGCTGCTGAGATGCTTTGCTATGGGACAGCTGTAAAGATAGAGACTTCGTTTTAGGAAATCCGGTTTAGGGTGCGGACCAGCATGACCCTAGCCTCAATACCTCAAAGTCTTTGATCTCAGGGGAGACGCCCAACCGCATACGAAAGGTTCAGCAGTGGCAGGCAGCATAGCGGCTCATCTTGCCCTACGATTAATCCTGCGAGGCCGACATCACCGGTGAGGCTCTTACCGAGAATGCGGATCCCGGCAGATACTATGAGTGAGCCCCCGTCTATCGGTAAAAAGTAATTCTCACTAATGAGCTTGATACTTCCCGATACTCTGCGCTCAATACCCAGCATCCCCACAGCGTTCTTCGAGAAATCAGAGCCGGCATAACCAAACCCAATCCCCCCTGTCACTGCGACATCCGGAGAGCCAAAAGTCCCAACTCCGTATGCGACTCCGACATTGAGGTCATCACCAATAAGCATCAAAGTTCCAAGCGCAATTTGTGTCGTAGCGTTCCGGAAGACCTGCAGTTTTGGTGCTAAGTAAGCCGGTTGGACTTCACCAAAGAGAATCGGAGCGCCGCCGGCGACAGTCAGTCTGTCGGTCACCCCTACCGCGGCAAACGGCAGGACTAAAAGGTATACACCTGCGTACCCCTCACCTCTCGAGAGGGACCTGCCGGTTGTAGTGAAGAAAAGCCGAGTGCTGCTCGGGTCAGCTCTCCAGAATTGGCTGTTCACCACCGACCCTGAAGCCGCAGCGACACTCCGGATATCAGCTCTTTGAAGCTCGAACGTTACCCCGGCAAGGGTGACGAGCACCACCGTAGTTTCGGATTGCTCTTGGATGCTGCCGATCAAGACGGTTCCATCGACCAGCACAACCTCGAACAAGGGCTGTTCAGGCATTAACTGAATCGCCGGATCCTCTTGTCCTCTCAAGGCGATAGGTCCGAGCGTGATCAACGCGAGCGACAGTAGTAGCGCGTTCTTCATGTCAGTCCCTTAGGCAGTGGTGGTAATGCTATCGCTCTGTTTTTACGAACAGACCAAACATTGAAAGCGTTGCAAACGAGTACAGGAAAAACAGGAATAGGTCGCGAAAGTAATCTCTACCTAAATCACCCGATAAATACTCTCTAACACCAATGCCGAGCATGACGACTGTACAAAGTGGTAGGAAGAGCACAAAGAACTTCAACCAAGAACTCATACCCTCCCAGTTTTGAATTTTATGCATCGGTCAAATCTCCGTCAGCGCGCAATCCGCAAGTAAATGACTGATTCACAATCGTCTACTCAGTCGATGAAAATCGGCTCCTCAGCGGACACGAAGAGTACGTCACGAAGCTCAGGGAAGTCCATGAACACCTCGCCGCCTTTAAGACGGAGGCGGCTGTCTTCGAACCCGATCATGACGAGGTCGGCTTCTGAGGAACGAGCCTCTACCAGTCGTTCAAAATCGATCGTCCCGTCCGTAGGAATGACGAGTACGTTCTTCTCACTGATGAGCAAGCGTCCTTCAGAAATCATCTCGTTAATCTCTTCTCGGCGGTCCCTCACTTCTGCCTGAGGGTAGGCCGCGAAGATGCTCACCTCTGCGCCCTCCCAGTCCTTGTGCCCAAGGAGGATGTAAGAGAGTAGAATCATCAGGTTCGCATTCTGCGGGTCATGCCACGTCAGCCAGACGTGGATGCTTTTCCGCGCCCCGAAGAAGTTGTCACCATGTCGGAGCACGAGTCGATCCATGCCAGGGACACTTGCCATGAGCATGCCACCGGCCACCTCCTCAATGACCGCAGGACCATCGTGCCGTCCGAACTCCAACAACAATGCATTGTTCGACATGCCAGAGATCCCGGGCATCTGGAGTCCCTGACCTAGTGCTGACGTCATAGAGGGGCTTATGACGGCGTCCATGTAGATAGCCCCCTTCCTCTGGTGCACCACCTCAATCAGTCGGTCGCGCACTTCCCGACTCGCTTCATAGTTCTGCTGGTCAAGGCGTCCCTCTATGTAGTGAAAATACGTTCCGAATCCGTAGCGGTCGCAGAGCCATTCAAGGAACTGAAGTGGGGCCGATCGGTCAAAGGTACGAGACGAAATAGAGATCACACTTGGACGCCAATCATTCAGCGGCATCTTCTGCAGCCGGATATGCATGTGGCGGGTCAACTGAGTCATTACCCCCTGAAAGATCTGGGCGAGGTCAGCCTGTCCCTCTCGGCTCCGGCGGATACCCTCATAGAGCGAGGCCATGACCAGGATCGATCCCAGGGCGAAGAGGAGATCCATTTGCAGCATGAGGATCAAGCACATCACGGCCCCTAGCAGGCTCAGGTACCATTTCGACCTAAAACTCGGTCGATAGGACGGCCTAGCTGCAAAGTGCTCTAAAAACGAGATAGCGCAGAGCGCCCCATAGGTCACCATGAAGAACATGGACACGATTCGGGCAACCATGTCTACGTTACCGAGCATTACGAAGACGATGGCGATCGCGGAAGTAACCAGGGTCGCGTTCCGTGGCTCGTTCGTCTCACCGACTCCCTCGGCGACGTATGAGTTCAAATGCGAACGCGGAATGACCGAGTCGCTCCCCAGTGCTTGTAGGGTCCGAGGAGCCACCAAAATAGAGCCGATTGCCGACGAGATCGTAGCGCAGGCCAGACCGATCGGGATGATCGGTCCCCACAGCGCTATATCGCTCATGATCAGATAGTTCCCCGCCAAGCCCTCCGACGACACCGACGAGGCGAGCTTCACCACCACTAGCATGTAAACCAGCATACCGGCGAATGTCGCCGTCATAATCCCCGTCGGAATCGACTTCCGTGGCTGGGCTAGATCGCCCGAAAGTCCAACGCCAGCGGTCATGCCGGTGAACGCAGGGAAAACGATCGCGAAGACCAGCATGAACGTGTCAGGGTCGTCTAGCTCGGAGAACAAGCTGATCGACTCAGGTTGCATAGGTACTGGCCCGGAACCGGCGAAAAACATCGCGAGCGAGAGGCCTAGGACTCCCGCGACCACCCAAAGCGCCTTGACTCCTAAGTCCGCTCCCTTTCGGAGCACTACCCCGACGAGAATAAGAGTCGCGGGGAGGGAGATAAATCGAGGATCAACGGAAATCCCAAAAGACTCCTCAAACATTGAGGTGAGGGGTTGGAAGGCCTCCGCGAAAGCGATCATGTAAAACGCGACAGAGATCGCTTGCGATATGTAAAGACTGATCCCGATGGCACCGCCGATAGTGATACCAAACGAGCGAGAAATGATGAAGTACTCGCCTCCACCCTCGACCCGCCGGTTTGTTGAGATTTCGGCGATAGCTAATGCCGTCGGGACCGTGACCATATGCCCGAGCAGGATGATCAGAACCGCACCGACCAAGCCAGTATGCCCCACGGCATATCCGAAGCGCAGGAACATGACTGCGCCCAAGATCGTGCTGACGCTAGCGAGAAACACCGGCGCGGTGCCCCACCCATGCCCCCCTTGGGACTCCTGCATCGTCATGTCAGATCTCCGTCAGTGTTCACTCTGCCAATAAATGACAGACGGCTACCTTGACTGTCAAAGTGGCGCCCGGTCATACAGCACCATCTGTCTATGAGGGTTCGAGTCCCTCACGACAAAGTCGTGGATGCACTCTTTAGCCGAAACCTGATCACAACCTCCGTCACTGCGGCAGTGCCCCCGAGAGGATTCGAACCTCTGGCCTGGCGCTTAGGAGGCGCCCGCTCTATCCAGCTGAGCTACGGGGGCTAGTAGCGAGTAAGCTCGCCGAGCTTCTTTTAACGATCAACCGTGGTGATACCACGTTTCTGACCGCTTTGCTGCTCCCTCTCACATCTATGTCCAATCCAGAAAGATTTGATCTTAGAGCAAGAACTCGATTGCTAAAAACCCGACCAGAAAAAGCACGCCAAAGCAAATAGCCAACCTATTGAAGTGCAGGTTGATGAATCTCTCAATTGCTGGTCCAAAGTGGTAAACGAGCGCCGCAACCAAAAAAAAGCGGAGCCCGCGGCTCAAGACCGATGCTAGTACAAAGACAGAGAAGTTGATGCTAAACACCCCGGATGCGAGCGTGAACACCTTGTAGGGGATGGGTGTCAGTCCGGCCAGAAAAATCGCTGCGAACCCATTAGTATCATAGAACCGACGAACCTCCTGGAACGCCTCCGGGGTCACTCCCGGTACGTAGGTGAAGAACCAGTCTTGGGTCACGTTCCATGCACCCGCACCGATAGCGTATCCTACCATCCCTCCCAGGACGGATGCGAGCGTGCAAATTCCCGCGAATCGTAATGATTTGCGGCTGGCACCGAGGCAGAGAGCCAGGAGTAGAGGGTCCGGCGGTATCGGGAAAAACGAGGATTCCGCCGCGGAGATAAGAAAGAGTGCAGGAACGGCGTACGGCGTTGCTGCCCAATGGAGCACCCAGTTATAGAGCGCACGAAGTGGGTTTGGCCGAGCACTGGAGGTCCCGTGCTCTTCCTCTTGCTTTGGTTCGATGGTCTCTTCTCGCAAAAGTATTTTCCCTCACCCGTGCTCGTCAGTCCAAGCGAATCGGCTCAAGAGCGGCACGAACGTCACCTCTCCCCCAACCGACTCCTGTGTGACCGCAAAGCCGGTCTTCTGCACGAGGATAAGCTCCTGCCCTTCTCTCGTTCCGATCGGAATGAGCATCCTTCCACCATCTGACAGTTGGTCCACTAGCGGCTGAGGGACCGTCGGTGATGCTGCTGACACGACGATCACATCAAATGGCGCATACTTTTTCCAGCCGATAGCCCCATCACCGACTAAGAGTGCTGCATTCTTGACACCAAAATGGTCTAGAGCTTTTCGGGATCGCTGCGACAACTCCCTCACCCGCTCAATGGAATACACTCGGTCTGCCACTAAGCTAAGAAGCGCGGTCAGGAACCCGCACCCAGTACCGATCTCAAGGACAACGTCGTCAGGCGTTGGCCGGAGCACCGAGAGATAAAAAGCTTGCAGAGACGGTTGCGACGCGGTCTGTCCAAATCCGATTGGGACTGGTGCATCTTCATACGCCCGGGGTTGAACTCCTTCAGGCAGGAATTCATGTCTAGGGACTTTGTCAAAAAGCTGAAGGATCTCTAGGTCCTCGACGCCATGCCTTCTGATCTCTTCTATCAACTTCCGTCTAAAACCGGCATAGCCGGCATCCCTTACAGTGTCAGGTTCCACGCCTGCACGTCCTCGAGTAGACCGTAATTAGTTAGGTCTAGGTGTAACGGGGTGACGGAGATGAATCCGTCATCTATTGCCTTAAAATCAGAATGTTCAGAACCTCGCCACGTAACCTGACCACCGCCAATCCAGTGATACTCTTTGCCAGACGGATCCCTGCCCCGGGTAATCGAATCTGCATAGCGACGACGACCAAGCGAAGTGATTCTTATACCCTGGACCTCTCCTGGATCAATAGCAGGGAAGTTGACATTGAACAGTGTGTCTTCGGGAAACGGCCCCCGAGAAAGAATCTCTCCAAGAACCCTCGCCACAAGTTCCTCGCACGTTTGAAGTTCCTCGGGAAAGTCCCCACACCAGGACAATGCCACAGCCGGAATACCTATCACCGTTGCTTCCATCGCAGCAGCTACGGTCCCCGAATAGAGCACGTCCTCACCCATGTTCGACCCGTGATTGACCCCAGAGACACATAAGTCGGGTCGTTCTGAGAGCAGAGAGTTTACCGCTACGATTACGCAGTCCGTCGGAGTCCCGTCGACTACCCATACACCATCCTGAGAACTACGTAACCTTAATGGGTGGTGAAGAGTCAAAGAGTTGCTCGTAGCGCTTTGCTCACGGTCTGGGGCAACGGTGACAACATCGCCGAGACTTGTGGCTGCGCGCTGAAGCACACCTATCCCCAGAGAGAGGTATCCGTCGTCGTTCGTGCACAGGATATTCAGGGTCATCAGCCTCCTGCAGGGGTCGTCAGGACGTCCCGGAGCTCCTCGAGCTCCCTCTTGATACCTGACAGGAATTCACTAGCTACCTTGGTCTTGGCCCCCTCCTTGAGCTCACCACCCCTCCTCATCTCTAAGAGCTTTTGATTCGCCCCTTCTATGGTGTATCTGTTTTCATACAACAGGTGTCTTATGAGCAGCACGAGTTCCACATCGCGAGAGCGATAGACTCGGTTTCCCGCTCGATTCTTCGTGGGTTTCAGGACGTCGAACTGGTTCTCCCAGTACCGAAGTACGTGAGCCTTCAGGCCTGCCAGCTCGCAAACCTCACCAATTGAGTAGTAGACCTTTTTCGCGATAGGCGGCTGATCAGTCATCTAGTTCCCTCATGGATGTGATGGGTCATGACCATGTCTCGGGCTTTGGATCCCGCATCATTAAAGCATGAAGCGCTTCGGCGGGAGGCTTCCCCTCTTCTATGATGGCACAGACTTGCTCTGTTATCGGAATTTCGACGTCGAATCGGTCGGCTAGCTCCCTTAATCCAGATGCGGTCTTCACACCTTCCGCTACCGCGCGCATATCGGAGAGTATTGTCTCGAGATCCTCTCCCTGACCCAACCGATACCCTACCGTCCTATTACGGCTCAAAGAGCCCGTGCACGTCAAGACTAAGTCACCCATTCCGGCCAACCCGTAGAACGTTGCAGCCCGCGCTCCGAGCGCGACACCAAGTCGAGTCATTTCAGCTAGCCCTCTTGTGATTAACGCCGCTGTCGTATTGTGCGAGTGCCCTAATCCAGCCGCCATGCCCGCCGCCAGAGCCATGACATTTTTCATAGCTCCAGCAAGCTCAACGCCAACGACGTCATTGTTAGTATAGGGCCGGAACCAGGGTGTCTGAAACGCCGCTTGGACCCGATTGGCCACTTCCTCCTCCCTGCTGGCTACGACGACAGCGGTAGGGGCCCTCTTTGCAACTTCGTCCGCAAAGCTTGGTCCAGATAGGACACAAAACCGGTCTTGAATATCTTCCCCTAATTCCTCGCTGAGTACTTCGTCCATCCTACGAAGTGTTCCCTTTTCAATACCTTTGGACGCACTCACTAGGATGGCCTCTGGATCAAGATAGCGTGCGGCACCTGACATAACGCTTCGTACCTTTTGAGACGGACTTACCGACACCACTAGCTCGGCTCCGTCTAACGCTTCGGCCAGCTCAGATGTTGCATCTAATGTCTCGGGGAGCGTCACTCCCGCGAGGTAGGGATTGACCCGAGCCTTCCTGATACTTTCGGTTATCTCGTGCTCAAAAGACCATAAGCGCACACGGTGCCCACGGTCGTCTAAGACTAGCGCGAGAGCAGTGCCCCAGGCCCCTGCCCCAACCACAGACGTCCTCAAACCTTCACTCATGGCTTATCGCCAGGAGTTTGAGCATCGAGCGAGGCATCCCGTGGGAGGCTGTCTCCGATCGCGTCCTTTGATGTCCTACTGAAGCGATTCTCTTCACCTCGGATTAGACGGCTGATGTTTGTGCGGTGTTTCCAGATAATGAACGCGGCCAGCCCACTCGACAACCAAACAAGCTCCGCCCCACCTTGGTGAGGAGTGAGTGCAATGATGGGGGGCATCGCCAGCGCGACTAGAATGGATGCGAGTGAGACGTATCCGCTGCCTAGAGTTACACAGAACCACAGTATGAATCCTATCAGAACGGCTGTAGGAGCCAACGCTAAAAGTGCGCCAGCACCGGTAGCCATACCCTTACCACCCTTGAAGCCGACCCAGAAGCTAAACATGTGACCGGCAATGGCAGCTAACCCGAAAAAAAAGCCCCATGGGAATCCGACACCGGCTAAAAGGGGAAACAGCGCAGCAGGGACCCATCCTTTTCCTATATCTACCAACAGGACGGGAATCGCGGATTTCCAACCCATAACCCGGAGTGCATTCGTAGCACCGAGGTTTCCTGAACCGTGTTCGCGAAGATCCAGGCCGTGTGCCGCTCTGCCGACCCAATAACTCGTCGGGGTCGCTCCGACTACGTAAGCAAGCGCGAGAAGTATCCAAGTCAAACTATTCGTCATCCTTACCACTACGGATCCTGAGCCGGATCGGGGTGCCTGTGAATGACCACGAGTTACGGAAGCCGTTGTTGAGATAGCGAATGTAGTGTTCCGGTATCGCCTTCGGGAAGTTAGCGAAGAGAGCGAATACCGGGGGGCGCACAGATGCCTGCGTTCCGTACTTGACTTTCACGGCGCGACCTCGGTGATGAGGCGGCGGCTGCCGGCGCACCAACTTCTCTAGAACCTCGTTTACTTCATGTGTCTCTATACGCCTTGAGCGTTCATCATTCACCGAGAGGATTGTATCTAAGCAACGGCGCACCCTTTGGCCCGTCTGTGCCGATGTGAAGATTATTGGAACCCACTGCAAAAAAGGGATCCGCTCACGGACTTTCTTCTTCCATTGAACCGAGGTCATGGTATCCTTTTCGACTAGATCCCACTTGTTCGCTATCAGCACGAGTCCCCGACCCGCCTCCCAAGCCTTCTCCGCTATCTTAACGTCCTGTGCGTGCAACTCGTCTTCACTCGCATCGACCAGAAGAACACACACATGCGCTGAGTAAATGACTCGATCAGTCCTGAGGGCGCTGTAGTATTCGATACTGTCCTTCACACGAGTCTTACGGCGCAGACCAGCCGTGTCGACAAAGACCAAATCCCTACCGTGATATCTGAACTCACTGTCGACTGGATCACGTGTAGTCCCAGCGACTTCTGACACCACTGCCCGCTCCTCCCCGATTAAGCGATTCACGAAACTCGATTTACCTACGTTCGGTTTCCCGACTACGGCCACGCGAATAATGTCCTCCTGCGAAGCGAGGTCACTAGAATTCGGCAGGTTTGTGAGTACGAGGTCGAGCAGGTCTCCGGAACCCTTTCCTGAGAGGGCACTTACAGGGGTCGGGGGACCCATACCTAGAGACCAGAACTCAAGATATCCCTCATCCCTTGGTAGATTGTCGACCTTGTTGACGACCAACAGCACTGGCTTGCCAGCCTTCCTGAGGACTTCCGCCAGTCTCTCATCTAGGGGGTGAACACCTGTCTTACCATCAACCAAGAAGAGGATCACGTCCGCCTGTTCTACCGCAATCATAGCCTGGTCGCGTATAGCCACGTCCATCCCCACATCAGAGCCCTCGACCACTCCGCCGGTGTCCACTATTCGAAAGCCCCGGCCCGCCCAATCAGCATGTGCGAAATTGCGGTCTCGTGTAACTCCAGGTTGATCGTCGACTATGGCGACCCGACTCCCAATCACCCGATTAAAGAATGTGGATTTGCCCACATTTGGGCGACCCACGACCGCGACAACCGGGAGGCCTTCCATCATCAGTGGAGTTCTTGAAGTGCGTCGGTTATCTGATACCCACTCATGACCCGTGCACCGCCCACACGTTCTTTAAACTCTTCAAGACCCAAGTCGTCTATGAACACGTCGTCTGCATTGAGAGCCTCCGCGGGCAACAAGATGATATCGCCCGCGTCGGATTCACCCAGCGCGTGCAGGATATCTTCTCCTCCAAGCAACCCTGCTATCGTGACTGTATCACCAAAGTACCTGTTGACCACGTGCACCGGATCAACTTCAGCTCCGGTTTGCTCGGACAAACGCGGTGCCAGCTCATTAAGGAATGGGAGCATCGAGCCACCAGTCACGAGGCGGATGCGGGTTCCTGCGTAGCTTGGAGTGTCTCCGATTCCTTGATCGAAGCCGTCCAAGAAACGGCGCACAGCCCCCACACCATTTTCGTACAGAGCTCCCTCGTCATAATAGCTGGCCTCTGGGATTGGACGGCCTGCAATCAGGTACATCTCATCTGCGGCATAGCACCAGCCGACCTCACGTTCTGTGAGTGCCCACTCGCGAGCCTTATCCACTTGATCAATTACTGCGGCCGCCTCACTCGCATGAAGGAGACGAACAGGACGATCTATATTGAAGCGAGTCAGGCCGACTGGGACGATCGAGAGAGAGCAGATTGATGGTCCCAAGGATCTTAAATCTTCGATCGTTCTGTCTAGGTGGATCCCGTCGTTCCATTCCGGACAGAGCACCACTTGGGTGTGGACCTCAAGTCCACCCTCAATGAGCTGGCGAAGTTGATCCATGATGAGACCGGCTCGCGAATTCACTAGGAGTCTTTCGCGAACCTCGGGTTCCGTCGCATGCACACTAACGTAAAGGGGTGAAATCCCCTGATCTATTAATCGACGAATCCCCTTAGGCCCGAGATTCGTCAGAGTCACATAACTTCCGTAGGTGAATGAGAGTCGGAAATCGTCATCTCTCAGCCAAAGCGTTTGCCGCGCATCCGAGGGATTTCCGTCGATAAAACAGAAAACACATTTATTGGCGCATTCTCTAATGGTGTCTGGCGCAGGTACGATACCCACCTGCTCACCCGGATCCCGTTCTATCTCATATATCGTGACCGCCCCCTCAGCCGATATCGTTTCCAGTTCGAAGTTGGTTTCGCTCATCATGAAAGTGAGATCGATGCCATCTCTCACACGTTCACCGTTGATACGCACCACTCGCGAGCCGATCTCTAGGGATAGCTCCTCAGCAATACTGCCCGACTCGATTTCAGCTATACGTACCAAGGAGTCGTCGGGTTAAGGGGGTGGGTGTTAACGCTGGCAAGGGCACACTCGCCGCATATATGACGTGCTAAGGGCTAGGAAAAGCTAACTGGAGCATAGTTCTCCTACAATTTCGTTGACCTCGGCCCAGGTCAATTTAAGTCTCTATGACTCCTTGACCGATCCATCGCTCCTTCGACAGGTTCGTCACGGTCGACTACAAGAATACCATACGACACCGGAGCTTGAGCGTGTACGGACCGCTCTGTGTAGCTGTTGAGTAACTGCAGGCCATGAAGATTGCAAGATCACTTTTGCTCGCGGGCAACCTCGTGCTGTTATCCACGGCTTGCGAGCAAACCGATGTATTTCAGGATCAGTTCCGTGATTTGACGCCCTATGAGGCCTACTACCAGAGCCTGTCCGATGTGGGACTAGCTGAATCAGCCCTAGTACGTGACTGGCGCGCCGCCGGAAATACCGCTGTAGAGAATGCAGCACCAGTCTCTCTTCCTTTTGAAGAGCTAGGCTTCCTGACCAGCAACGACCCTAATGCCATGGCCTATCGAATCACGCTAAGCCAAGGGCAGCGACTCATTGCCGAGGTCACTCTTGAGAGTGGAGAAGTTTCGCGCGTCTTCGTGGACCTGCTCCGAATACCCACTTCGCCTAATAACCCGCTGCGACCGGTAATATCCGCAGACACGCTCCCTGGAGTGTTTGTGCACGAACCATGGAGAGGTGGCGAGTATATTCTACGCGTGCAGCCTGAGTTGCTTCGGGGTGGCGAGTATCGAGTCACCCTTCGCTTAGAACCTCAGCTTGCATTTCCGGTGGAAGGACGTGACATGCGATCTGCTTTGAGCCTGTTCGGTGTCTCGCGTGAGGGTGGGAGGAGATCCCATGAAGGCATAGACCTCTTCGCACCAAGAGGCACCCCAGTGCTGGCCACCTCAGCGGGGACAATCAATCGAGTTTCTGTCACGAACCTTGGTGGAAAGGTTGTCTGGATCCGAGACCCCGTGCGCAATGCAAATATCTACTTTGCGCACCTCGACAGTCAGGTCGTTCAAAACGGTGACCGAGTCGACGTGGGTGACACAATTGGGTTCGTGGGCAACACAGGCAACGCTCGGACCACTCCGCCGCACTTGCATTTTGGAATCTATCGGCGCGGAGAAGGCGCTGTTGACCCAGCCCCGTTCATTCGCCCAGTGCCCAGAGTTCGGCCAGCAACCATCTCGGCGGATCTCCATCGGCTAGGGTCTACGATGCGCCTCCGGCACGATGGAATCCGATTACGATCGGCGCCCCATACGGGTAGTCCGGTCGTACGAGAACTGACCGAACATACCCCCGTCCACGTTCTTGCTGCGTCAGGTGATTACTTTCGTGTTCGGCTACCCGATGGCGTCCAAGGATACGTAGCAGCGAGGCTAACAGAGGATGTCTCGGAGCCCCTCGAACGCCGGACTGTATCGGGGATTACTCAGACCGCTTGGGTGACGCCAACACTTAACAGCCATGCCGCTGCAGAGCTGGATCGAGGGACTGAAGTCTCGATCTTGGGACGCTTCGACGGTTATTTCTATGCTCTCGACCCCATTGGGAACCCTGTATGGCTGAAGACGGAAGAGTTCCAAGGAGAGGGGTAGGCTCCACCTACTCGCCTAAGATCCGGGCTCAGCGCTCATAGCTATAACTGTGTCACCTGACTTTATCTCAAGGACTTGTCCGGGTGACCCCACTATCACCGCTCCATTAGGCCGAACTACAATGAGCGGCACGGCCTCTTCGCCATGCTCCCTAGCCCAGGCTCCGACCCCGACCTCTCCTGTCCAACGTTTCGATATGAAACGCTGCCCAGAGGCATAGCGGCGCTGAAGTTCTTCATAGGTGAGGCCGGCAGCGCCTAGCACCCGCGCTCTCAGTCCAGGAGACAGTTCAGAAGATTCGCCCTGTGAAACACGCCCGGGAGCTAGTTGAAAGAGGTTCTGACGCCCAAAAAGATGCACGTAATGGCGTGCTGAGAGCGCGTTTACTTCATCGTTCGCGGTGAGCGCCAACAGATTACCGATGACTGGCAAATCTAGGTCCTGGGCCGCTTGATCACTCAGGACACTTCCGTGGTATACCGGTAGACCTCTCTGACTCGCCAGTCTCACCAGTCCGGGGTTCGTGTCAACCACAAGGATCGGCAGACCTGCTTCTTGTAGTGCTTGAGCGAGCCCGCGTGCAAAAGGATGAGCACCAATTATTAGAAACCCGTTTGGATTTCGTTCCGCGAGCCCAAGTCTCAAGGCAAGCGGACGCCCTATCAATCCATATATCGCTACAGAGCCTGCAATCACCAGAAACATGATAGGTACGAGTTGTTCTGCCCCCGCAAATCCCTCCTCCTCGAGCCGCAACGCAAACACGGCAGTCACGGCTGCCGCCACCACTCCACGCGGTGCCATCGCGGATACAAAGAGACGATCCGGTCCCTTCAAGCGGCCATCCAGCGTGCACAAACTCACGGCTAATGGACGGACAAGGAGAACCAGGATCGCGAGGAACAACGCAAATCTGAGATTGATCAACGCTGCTAGGGCGCTCCACTCAACACCCGCAGCCAAGACCACAAACAGTGCCGAGATGATGAGGATCTGGAGGTTCTCTTTGAACTCCGTAATATGTGTGATATCAACACGGTCCTGATTAGCTAGAGCCACACCCATTACCGTGACAGCCAACAACCCTGATTCATGCTGAAAACCGTTAGCAAGCGCATACCCTAGAAGGGCTAGAGCCAGTGCCGAAGCTGAGTGCAGATGATCCGGTATCCAATAGCGCTGAAGACATAACACCAACAGAAACGCGGGGAGCAATCCAAATAGCGAACCGAAGACTATGGTCTTTCCGATGCCGACAAACGCAGATGCGAAAGCTCCATCTACCAATGCTTCAAAAACCAAGACTGCAAGGACAGCCCCGATAGGATCGATCAAGATCCCTTCCCATTTCAAAACTGCTCCGCCTGGACCGGTAGGGCGTATCTGCCTCAAGAGCGGAATCACAACCGTCGGGCCAGTGACCGTGAGAATTGAACCGATGAGGATGGCTAAAGGCCAAGAGAGTCCTAGCACGTAGTGGGCGGCTAGTGCAGACAATCCCCAAGTTATCGCTGCGCCGAGTGTCACGAGCCTCCCGACTACCCGGAGTTGATCACCCAATTCAGGGAGGTGCAGTGTCAATCCTCCCTCGAAAAGCAGGATTGCGACAGCGATCGCGACTAAGGGTAGCAGCAAGTCCCCGAACATCGCCTCCGTGGGGATCAGCCCGACCCCGTCGGGTCCTGCTAGCATACCAAAAATCAGCAGGAGCAGGATCGAGGGAAGCTTAAGGCGCCACCCAAGCCATTGGGCGGAACCACCGAGGACCGCTACCGATACGATCCCGATGACAAAGGTATCATTCACACCTGAGCCCCCCCCTTTCCAAGAACGCGCTATATCAGCGCCTCAGCTAGCGATCAAAACTACCGGAGATCCTCCTGTTCGCGCTATGCATCCTCAACCCTCCACCCCGGCCAGACCAAGATGAGCCTAGCCGGGGTGGAGAATTTGCGCATCAAGCAGTCAGAAGCTTTTACCTCACCCGATGGTCAACTCGTAAGTGTACCCCCACACCATCTCCGCCGAGTCGAATTGGGCATCGATTAGTTCTGACATGTCAGTAGCACCGACGCTCACGGACGCCGCTACCGTTCCTAGGGGTACGTCACCATCACCGTAGAAGGTAAAGACCACGTTAATTGGCGTCCCTTCTTCCAACACCTTGTTCGTGACAGACCCAGATACCCTAGCCCCACCCCGCGGGAACCTTTGCATCTGGAACCCATCTAGACTGACCTCAAGTGCCGAAGCCGCGTTCATAGCTTCCTGTGTGGCTTCCGCGTCTTCGTCTCGGTTGGCCGCCTGAGCAAGCATTATCCAACTGTTTTGGTTGTACGGATCCAGTTCCACCCACCTCTCAGCTACAGCCGGTATTGCGCTGTACGCTGAGTCCAAATTAAGAGAGCGCGCCCACATCTCCACCGCATCTCTATCTGTCCTGTTAAGGTCAGCCGCCTTACCAAAGGCTGAGGCGGCATTGACATAGTCGTCCGCGTTATAGAATCCAACTCCAATAGCGAAGATCGTCTCGCCGTCGAGGCCGGGTTGCTCCAGCAAGTCCACGTAAACCTCTAGAGCCTCTTCTTCACGTTCGCCCTCCATAAGAACCTGTGCCAACCCTCTGAGGTGGTTCAGGTTGTCAGGCTCCGCAGCCACCAAAACGCCATAAGCATCTGCTGCCGCATCATATTGAGCATCCGCTGCTAAAACCTGTGCTCTGAGCAATGGCAAGACTGAGGCCTGCTCCTGCCATCCAGCCATCGTCGCAGAATCCGCAACCGCTGCAGTCTCAGAGGACATGAAACCATCTACCTGCTCCATGAAGTCGAGAGATCTCGTATACTCGCCGAGGGAGCCATAGAGCTGCGCGACAGTGATCATGATCTCAGGGCGCTCCTTGAAGATTGCGTGTGCATCCTCAAAGATCGCCACGGCGCCTTCATAATCACCACCGCCTATCAGAGGTGATGCTTGGTTGTAGAGGTCGATCCACGTGGACTGACGAAGCGGCTGATCCTGAAGCTCGTAGAGAGGATAGAGCTCATTTGCCTTATCAAAGAACGCACCAGCCTCCTGATATTGGCTGAGCCCTAGTGAGGCTAGAGCTGCCAATCTGTATCCGAGCGGATTGTTCTGGTTCTCCGCAATTTCAGCCTCTGCGTACTGGAGAGCCATCCTATAGTAGGCCTCTTTTTCAGCCTGATCCTCTGTGTCCTCTGCGTCCTCGATAGCGTCTTCAGCGTCTTCGGTGTAATCACTATCACGGGGACGTTCCCCTACTTGTGCGGACAAAGACCCTCCCATCAATAACATCAGGAAGGCTAGTAGTCCCAGTCCGGTTGCTACCCTCTTCATTTACTGAGCTCCATTTGGGTGAAGAGTCATTCTCGCCGAGATTGGCCAAACGATCAATATGGTCCAACGCTTATGTAAACCTCACACTACATCAACCCTAATTCAAAGATCCGATTCCTAGAGAGGTTTGTCCGGGTTCGCGATAGTGCGCCACATGTGCGCACTCGGGCTATTGTCGTAACCCAAACCCTCCGCTGGATGAGCAAAGTTACGCTCGATAATCTCAATGAACGGGTCCAAGGTCAGCTCAACGCCCTCCTCAAAGGCGTACAGGTCACAGACCGTAATCAAACGAGCTTCCATGTACCACTCATGGCTGGTCGCGTATTCTGCCGCCTGACGGATATAGTCCGGTGGTACGTAGTCCTCGCCAAAAATACGAACGTAAAGGTCCGGATACTCGTAAGACACCTGGGGATCTGGGTAAAACCTTAGCGCTCCATGGTATCGAATTCCCCAAGTAATGCGTTCGTCCACATACGGTTCGTAGAGCTGCGCCCCCCACCATCCATGGTCAGCGCGAATTAACCCCTGCACGCCATCGTGCAGCAGGCAAGCCATAACTGTCCGTTCTGGATATCCACTTCTAAGCGCATGAGTTGCACTCTGCAGACAATGTGACTTGGCTGCGAGGCGTAGGTTGAAGAAATCAACGAGCGTTGGTTTCTCCGGCATCGGCTCGAGTGGGAATTCCGAGGCCCGCAGGAGATTCCCTGCTCCCCGAGGCCCTGGCACCTGCTGCAGCGCTGCCTCGTCAATCTGATCCAGCATGTAGTGCTCCAGCGCCTCCGCCTTCTCCTCTGGATCCATAAGCTCCAGAGCACCCACTCCCACACTCGCCAGGAATGCTTTGCGATCAACTTCAATCATGCGGCCTCCATCCTTCGGACGAGTCCAGCGATGACCGTTCGTTCATCGCTCAACTCCGTCTCATTCTGAAGGACATAGTTGGCTTCTCGGATAGGGCCGGCAAGTAACCCTCCCGCGCTGTACGATCATGAAGCCTAGTCACCATCGCTCGCTAGGCGACTCCCGCTCTCTAGGTGAGTAATATCTAAGTTGCGGATCTTGTAAGGTCATCGGTCGAAACGCTGGGCACAGTTCCTTCGTAACGACCGTATCAAACCCGGCTTGTTGATGTAAAAAGCGCTTGTGTCACATTTGCATAGAAAAGCCGGAAACCCCTATACACCCAGGGTTCCCGGCGAAGCGGGAGACCGGGTTCGAACCGGCGACCCTCAGCTTGGGAAGCTGATGCTCTACCAACTGAGCTACTCCCGCGGAAGCATGGAAAATGTAGCTGGGGCTCCTGGACGGTCAACATTCCTTAGAAGCGCCTTGACCTGATGCGGAGCCCCAAACCCTCTCCTTATTTCAAACCAAATCAGCCCGGTGTATACCCATAGCCACCTACCTGCTCAGCCGAGTCGAACTGCAGATTAAAGACCTGGGTCACATCAATCTGTTCCGCAGTCATCGTCTCAACCACGGATCCAATTGGGGTTCCGTCACCAGCGTAAAAGATGAAACGCAGATTGATAACATCCCCTTCTTCCAGATTCTTGTTGATCAGTGAGCCTCTCACCTCCGCGCCTCCGTTCCCAATTCTCCGAAGCTGCAGGTCACTGACGGTGAATGAGAGGCTCTCGATAACTGAAATCACCTCTTGAGTAGTTTTAGTGTCACCATTCTGATTCGCGGCCTGTGCAAGAATCAGCCAAGCATTCTGACCATTTGGATCGAGCTCTGTCCATCGCTCAGCGACAGCTGGGATAGCGCTATAAGCGGAGTCTAACTGCAATGACCGCGCCCACATCTCAATCGCGTCGCGGTCGTTAACGCTCGCTGTAGCAGCCTTGCCAAAAGCATCCGCAGCCCTCCCGTAGTCGCTGGATTGGTAAAAGCCCACCCCAATCGAGAACAGAGTCTCCGAGTCCAGCCCAGACATCTCGAGCATATCTATGTATACAGCTGTGGCTTCCACTTCCTTACCCATCTCCATGAGAATTGCCGCGAGTCCGCGCTTCAATTCTACATCGGTAGGATCAGCCGCAGACAGCTGACGATATGTCCCAATGGCTTGCTCGAAGCGGCCGGCGTCGGCAAACACTTGAGCACGAAGGAGCGGAAGTGGCTCAAGTTGCTCCTTCCAAGAACTAGCCGTAGCCGAGTCTGCTTGTAGCATTGTCTCTGAGCCGGCAAATCCTATCGCTGTGTTCAGGTTTTCTATAGCCGCATCGTGGTCACGGAGCTGGGCATAGATCTGGCCCAAAATCACATTTGCCTCTGGCCGGCCTTTATATATGTCGTTCGCCCACTCGAAGTACTGTGTTGCGGTCTCATAGTCACCCGTTTGCACATAAGGTGTCCCTTGTTCGTAAAGATTCATCCAAGCCTGCTCGCGCACGGCCACCAGCTCGAATTCGTATAACGGACGTAACTCGATGGCCTTCTCGAGGTATGCTCCCGCATCCGCATAGTCCTCAGTTCCGATCGAAGCGATCCCAGCTAGCCGATAGGCCAGCGGATTGAGAGTGTCCCCTTGAATTGCCGCCTCTGCCAAATCCCGCGCTTGAGCGTACAATCGTTCCGCTTCATTTGGTACAACCGCATCCTCCGCCGCTTCGATGGCATCTTCAGCGGCTCGAGTATTATCAGTGTTTCGGGGGTTTAGGCCGGCTCCTGCGCCGCTGATTCCCGACATGCCCCCACCACCTCCGGCCGAAGCGCAACCCGCTAACACCAGATTGAAAACCGTGATAAAACCCAGTCCGAAACCCTTCATTGTTCGGATTTCCTTCATTGGGACCTCTTTGAGAATGCGGCTGTCGTCAACAGAAAGGGGTATAAAGACCATCCACCACAGTTATCAGACGGACACTCCACTTATCCAGAGATTCTACGCGGAAGGGACCGTATCGTTTCAACCCTATGGATTCTTATCTCCCTAGGTAGGTCAGAATGCGGCTTGCCAGCGCTTCTGAGACACCCGGGATTCGACTTATTTCCTCTCGAGTAGCCGCCTTCACTCCCCGGAGTGACCCGAACCGTTTCAACAGCAGCTTCTGGCGTTTAGGTCCCACCCCTGGGATTTCTCCCAATCCCGAGCGAAGCGTCCGCTTAGTCCGGAGTTTCCGGTTGTACCTTACCGCGAAGCGGTGGGCTTCATCCCGTATCCTTTGGAGCAGGTGGAGCGCTCTGTGGCGCCGGTCTAATCGGACAGGATCCCCACGCCCCGGGAGGAATACTTCTTCTTTTTTCTTAGCTAAAGCAATAACCGTCACATCTGACATACCCTGAGCGTTCAGGGCTTCCACTGATGCGGACAACTGTCCCTTGCCACCATCGATGACTGCTAAGTCGGGGATCGGGCCTCCCTCTTCCGCTACCCTACGGAAATAGCGCCCCACCACCTCCGCCATAGACCGATAATCGTCGTTACCCCAACCTCCCTTTACGCGCATATGGCGATACAACCCTTTCCGTGGCTCTCCGTTTTGGAAAACAACCGCGCTACCCACCACCTCAGTCCCCTGAGTGTGTGAGATGTCGAAGCAGACCATAAGCCTCGGTACAACTTTAAGGTCCAGTTCATCCTGAAGTCTGAAGAGGGCCTCTTCCGCCCGATCGGAAGCGTACAGCTCTAGCGCACTGTCTTCTAGTACCTGACGAGCGTTCTGCTCAGCCAATTCGATTAGTCGGGCCTTTTCTCCTCGTCGAGGAACCAGCAGTTGTACTCGACGCTTTGCAGCTCCCGTAAGAATGTCTTGAAGTAGGGATTGGTCCTCAAATCCTTCTGATAGAAGCACGTACTCCGGCAGGTCTCCCAACACGAGGTCACCCGCACTGAGATAGTGCCTCGACACCAATGAGCTTATCAGGGTTGTATCCGATTCCTCTCTGACCTTCTCGAAGCGTTGCGCCTCCCGTCCCAA
>DLTN01000042.1:0-14235 GCA_002500925.1 Gemmatimonadales bacterium UBA7835
AAGCGGAAGGAAGAAGCCGCGGGATAAGCGTCTCACCGGTTGTCCTGTCTTAATCGTTCCTGAGTGCTCCGAGAAGTGCCTCTCCAGCGAGTTCGATCTTCCACGCGCGCATCGCCTCTACGCTGACGAGGTCCTCTAGAGTCAGCGGTTTAACTCTAGCGATATCAAGCAAAGCCGCGTTTGAAAGAAGGGTCCCACGCGGGAGCCCGATCCGTTCGGCGATCGAATTTCGAACCGCTTTGAGGCGTTCGACGGCTGCCTCTAGCTCGGGGGGTGGTCGAGCGGGGCCACGGCGTATTCCTTTTGGATATGGGATGAGATCGACTTCATCTGATTCGCGGATAGCTCGCAGCCGCCTTATCAGGAATTTGCCTTCAGCCCGAGCTAGGCCCGTCGGGAAACCCTTGATGGCTAGTAGATCTTCCACACGGCGTGGATGAGCGCCTACTGATTCGATCAACGGTTTATCCCCAATAACTCGGAAGACCGCGCGGTCACGCTGTCTTGCGATGTCATCCCGCCAGGAGAGTGCTGTCCGAATTGCGGCAACCTCTCTTATCGGTAAGTGACGCACACCCTTGATCCGTGTCACTGGATCCACAGGCTGTCTATCCTCATTAGTTGCCGTGGCCGAAACTGACTCTAGGGCCAGACACTCTTCGGTAGCCCAAGTCGAACGCCCCATAACACCCAGCTCTTCTGAGAGAACATCCAATAGACGTTCGAGGTACATGGTGTCTGACGCCGCATATTCGAGCATGTCTTCGGTCAGTGGACGTTCTGCCCAGTCAGCGCGCTGGTACTTTTTCGCCAGTTCAACACCGAAGCGTGACTCAAGGAGTGATGCTAGCCCCAATCCTTCTTCGCCCAGAAGGGCGGCGTAGATCTGTGTGTCCTGCAGCCCACGGACACGGATGCCCAGATCCCGACTGAGGAGTCGCAGGTCGAAGTCTGCTCCATGCATCACAATCGGAAGATCTGCGCTTTCGAGTGCGTCCCGAAGTAACTCCGTAAGATCGAACGCTAGTGGATCGATGGTCCATGTAGCGCCATCAACCGTGACCTGAACGAGGCATAGGCGATCTGAGTATCGGTGGAAGCCGGCGGCCTCGCAGTCTAGGGCGATCCTCTCGGCGTCCGCGAGTGCGTCGGCAAGTTCGCCAGCGTCCTCTCGACGCTCAACGTGGATGTGACTCATGAAGCTTCGGTGCCGAAGAGCTAGGACCTCAGAAAGAAAACGGACTGGAAAGGATGCGCTAGCCCATCCGGTGTTGTTGAGCTCTGGGTGTTGCTCCTCCCTCGGTGCATCGCGACAATTCTCGCGACTCGTCATCCGGTCGTCTCCTCGACACCTGGATCAATCATGCTCCGTATAAAGGTTGTTTGCACGCTCGGCCCGGCCAGTTCAGACCGTGACACTATTCTTGCACTGGTTCAGCGCGGTATGAATCTGGCTCGGGTCAACATGTCCCATGGTTCCCGTGAAGATCACGCCCAGACTATCGAACATGTGCGCGCAGCAGCACGCGAGGCTGGAAAGCCCGTAGCTGTTCTGGTAGACCTTCAGGGCCCCAAGATTCGTGTGGGAGAACTAGACCAGCCACTCGAACTGAATATCGGAGATGAAGTAATCGTGGCCCCTGAGCCCATAGCCGTTCAGGGTGAGGTTCCTACGACCTACGCTCAACTCGCTGCGGAAATTGCCGTCAATGACACGGTACTTTTGGATGACGGCCTGCTCGAGTTTCGTTGTGTTCGAATAGAGGGTGACCGAACGGTCTTCGAAGTGATCCGTGGTGGGCTTTTAAAGAGCAACAAGGGCATCAACTTGCCGAACGTTGATTTGAAGACTCCTTCAATGACGGAGAAGGACCTCCAAGATTTAGACTTCGCCCTGCAATATGAGGCTGAATACGTAGGACTCTCCTTTGTACGGAAGGCTGAAGACGTAGTCGATTTGAAAAGACGCGTTGGAGATCGGGCGCTCGTCGTTGCGAAGATTGAAAAAGTTGAAGCGCTTCAAGTAATTGAGGAGGTGATCGCCGAATCTGACATGGTCATGGTAGCGCGCGGTGACTTGGGAGTTGAGCTTCCTTTTCAGCGAGTTCCGCTGGTGCAAAAGCGGATCATTCAGCTCGCAAATTACCATGGTAGGCCGGTAATCACTGCGACTCAGATGCTGGAGTCCATGATTGAGAGTGCTCGTCCTACCCGAGCTGAAGCGTCGGATGTAGCGAACGCTATTCTGGATGGTTCCGACGCCGTTATGCTGTCGGCTGAGACAGCGATTGGAAAATATCCACTGCAAGCCTTGGAAGCGATTGTTTGCATCGGTTCGGAGATCGAACGAAGCGGTTTCCTTGAGCGTGGTCCGCGCTATCTCACCGCACCGGGTGGGCTGCGCACTAGAGGAGGCGCATCAATTAGAGAACATGCGATAGCGGCGGCGACGGTGGACGCCGCCAAGCAGATTGGGGCGCCTGCTATCGTCGTGATTACGAAGTCGGGTTTCTCGGCGAGGCTGGTCTCCTCCTATCGTCCGTCAATGCCTGTATTTGCGGTAACGACCGAGCAAACGACATTCAGACAACTCGCTGCAGTATGGGGAGTACATCCCGTGCTTGCGGAGGATGTTGAAGTGACGTACGAAGACTTGTCTGACTTTGGGAGACGGGCCGTATTGGAGGCTGGGGTAGGGGAAAAGGGCGCTTCGGTGGCGATCACAGCAGGGTTTCCCTTCCATAAGACTGGCTCTACAAACAACATGCGGCTCGATCGGCTTTAGGAGATTTCTGAGGCGTGAAGCTCACTTTTCTCGGTACTGGTACATCATTCGGAGTTCCAGTGATCGGGTGCGATTGTCCCACGTGTATGTCTGATGACCCACGTGATCGGCGTACCCGCCACGGAGCTTTGGTAGATTTGCCTTCTGGGCGGCTTCTGGTCGATGCGCCTCCGGAGTTACGTCTGCAATTGCTAGCCGCGGGGGTCACCTCGATCGATGCGCTTTGGTTAACCCATACTCATGCGGATCATGTCCACGGAATAGATGATGTGCGGGCTCTTACTGCCCGAGGCGGAGACCTTCCAACCTGGACCGCACCCGAATATGTGCAGCAGCTCCATGAGCGGTTCAGCTACATCTTCGATGATTCTGTGCGGCCCCCTATGGGCAGCTCTAAGCCGCGCATAGTGTTGAACACCTTTGAAGCGTACGAATCAATCACGCTCTTAGGTGAAGAGTTCATTCCTCTTCAGGTGCCGCATGGCGGACCTATGGTTTACGGATTCCGGGTGGGTGGCCTCGGGTATGTAACGGATGCCAAGACCCTTCCAGACCAAGCACTAAAGGAGCTCAAGGGAGTCGATGTTCTGGTACTGAATGCACTCTGGTTTGGTCGGCCCCATGGATCACACTTCAACATCGAAGAAGCGATTGAGGCAGCTGCCCAGGTCGGGGCTGGTGTGACCTACCTCACCCATCTCACGCATCGGGTGCGGCATTCAGAACTTCTGGAGAAGCTGCCGGCCAAGGTGCTCCCTGCGTACGACGGACTTGTTGTGGACGTGGGATGATGGAACGGATCCGCTTCGATTTCGGCAATCTGATGAGGTCGTCTGTTGACGGTGGGGTGACAGAGTTTGTGCTCCATGAGACTCTTTCAGAGGAGTTCCGGCGAGCGCACGCAAGGTTTACCGAACGACGCGAAATTGGCGATCTTGGTTTCCTAGATCTACCGTACGCCTCAGAAACAGTGGAGAGCGTCACTCAGGTCAACGATGGTTTGGTGCAGCGGTTCGAGGATGTTGTTGTACTGGGAATCGGAGGCTCGGCTCTTGGGGCGATGGCGCTGAAAGAGGCACTCCTCGGACCTTTATGGAACCTCAAAACCGATGAGGAGCGGGACCAACTGCCTCGCCTGCACATAGTTGACAACCCTGATCCACACACCTTTCAGACGCTCTTGAGTCGGCTCACACCTGATCGAACGCTCTTCAACGTAGTCAGTAAGTCCGGTGAGACTGCAGAGACGATGTCGCAATATCTAGTTGCACGGACGTGGCTTGAAAGGTCGGTGGATGAATCAGAAATCCCGGGTCACTTCATCTTCACCACTGATCCACTCGGAGGCGTTCTGCGTCAGATTGGTGATGCAGAAGGTGTCCCTATGCTGCCCGTGCCGGAGAACGTGGGGGGGCGGTTCTCGGTACTATCTCCTGTTGGCCTCTTCCCCGCGGCAATGTGCGGTGTGAAGCTCGAGGAACTGCTAGGAGGAGCAGCTGACATGGAGAAACGATGCCGGACGGATAATCTGGCAGAAAATCCGGCTGGGGTACTCGCAGCACTTCTATACTACTCCGATGTGGAGTCTGGGAGGTCAGTACATGTGCTGATGCCTTATGCGGACCGCCTCCGCTCGCTCGCTCGCTGGTTCCAGCAGCTCTGGGCGGAGAGTCTTGGGAAATCGGTGTTGCTTTCGGGCGATAAACGTTCAACTGGTCCAACGCCGCTGGCGGCCCTCGGTTCGACGGATCAACATTCTCTTCTGCAACTCTTGATGGAGGGCCCACATGACAAAGTCGTACTCTTTATTGATGTCGATGACCTAGGAGTCGACGTTGACATTCCAGAGTATGATGAGGTCGAGACTGGGCCACTTTCCTATCTCGCTGGCCATACGATGGGGCAGCTTCTTCGTGTTGAAAGGGCTGCGACGGCTGAGGCTTTGCGTCGGGAGGGGAGACCGAATGCGACGTTCCACATGCCGAGAGTTGGTGCGGGTGAGTTAGGTCAGTTACTGATGCTTTTACAGATCGCGACAGTTTATGCAGGTGAGATGTACGGGGTCGACCCGCTGGACCAACCCGGGGTCGAGCTCAGTAAGCAGTTGACCTACGGTATTATGGGTCGGGAGGGTTATGATGCGCCGACGTTTCCGGAACCTGACCCCCGGTGGACGTTGTAGACTCTGTGTAGGCTAGGTGCTCGTCGCCTTTTCGAAGGTTATCTTCATTTACACGTCCGCAAAGACGAATTCCAGTTGGGCGGGAGAAGAATATGAGAGACCATAACGACGTTCCCCACATCGTGATTGAGCGAGATTCCGGTGGTGGAGTCGGGTCCTTTTTACTCGGCGCTATGGTAGGTGCCGGGCTCGCATTGCTTTTCGCGCCTAAGACTGGTGAGGAGACTCAAGAGGAACTGAAGGAGCATGCTCGCAAGCTTCGAGTGGTGGCCGAAGAGCGTGTTCGCGAAGCTCAGCGACATCTCGAAGACCGTCTGGATGTTGCGCGTGAGGGAGTATCAGCTCGCTATGAGGAAGTGAGAGAGGCTGTAAATGCTGGCCGAGAGGCCGCGATGGAGGCCCGTGGCGATCTTGAGGAGCGGCTCGAGCGTTCTAAATCTGCTTACCGTGCCGGTGTGGCTGCAGCGCGTGAGGTGGCTGCGGCCGAGGAAGCTGAAGACTGATTAGACCACACAGGTGAGCGTTAAACAAGAACGGAAAGTGGTCGCCCGTAATCGGAAGGCGCGTCACGAGTTTGAGATTCTCGATACGTACGAGGCTGGACTCGAACTCAGGGGACCGGAGGTCAAATCTCTTCGTGCGGGAGAGGTATCGTTCCAAGACGCTTTCGCCAGAGTCTCTGCCGGAGAAGTTTGGCTGCACAACCTTCACATAAGCCCTTACGAAGCAGCGAACCGCTTTAATGTTGATCCAGTTAGGGCAAGAAGATTGCTTCTGAATCGCCAAGAGATCAGGCAAATCGCGGTGAAGACCGAGGAGAAAGGGCTTACTTTGGTCCCGCTCGAAATTTACTTCTCGCGTGGGTATGCCAAAGTCCAGCTTGCGGTGGGGAGGGGAAAAAAGCTTCACGACAAGCGGGAGACGTTGAAACGCCGGCAACAAGATCGAGAGGCACGCCGGGCCATGGAGGGTCGAGGGTGAACCCGTGGTGTTTGGGTGGAGGAGTTCTTAGCCCATTCCACAGGTTCGGGATTGTGATTGCGATGGGTTTTGGCGCATTAACAATCGCCACGTTTAGACCATTGCAAGCCCAGGATCGACCGATCTTAGCAATAGAGAAGGAGAGTGGCTTAACTAGCACGGTGACTGTTCAGTTCGACCGGGGATACGCCAGCGTTGCGGCGTCGGTGCTGAGTGATATCGGCTGGTCAGTCAACGACCAAAATGGGACGTTGGTGCTGACGGCGGCGGGAGAAATAAAAGTCACGTTTCGTTATGACTCACCATTCTTCCGTTGGGACGGGGTGGTGCTGCAGATGGCGAATTCGCCCTATGTGACTGGAGGAATCGCGTGGCTTCCGCTCCAGTTTTTGACTGACTTTCTCCCTAGGAGACTTCCTGGATTATATGACTTTTCCGCTGAACGAAGCCTACTAAGAGCTGCAAACCTTGAGCTTTTGGTGTTGGATGATCCGATAGAACTAGATGCGGAAGATGATGAGCCGGAATCCGATAAGGAGTCAGGGCAATCAGAGTTGGGACAACAATCGGAAGCTTTACCCGAAGTCCCCTTTTCGGGGGCGGTCGAAACGACTCAGGAAGAAGAGCAGGTGCTGGCTTCAAGCTACGAAGGTTCACGCGTAGTGGTGATCGATGCTGGTCATGGTGGGGAGGACCCCGGGGCGCTTTCAGCGACCGGAGTTCGCGAGAAGACGATTGCTTTGGCTATCGCCCTCGAGATTGAGAAAGCTCTGTCCGGAGAGTCTGACCTCGAGATTCACATGATTCGAGCCGAAGATCGTTTCGTCGATGTGTGGGCGCGCGGTTTGACAGCCACTGACTGGAAAGGGGAGCGGCCAGGTGTTTTCCTGTCCATACATGCCAATTCTTTTCCTGCGCGCAGGGAGGCCCGTGGGTTCGAGACCTACTTCCTGTCAGACGCAAGGACGGATGACGAGCGTCGGGTCTCAGCGATAGAGAATGCTCCTCTGAATATAAGCGCGCGCAATATTGATGAAGAGCGGCTAGCCGACATGGATTTCATACTCCGCGACCTTAGAAACTATGAGCACGCGCACTGGTCGGAGAGCTTAGCGACTCTTGTGCAGGATGAACTTGCCGAGGTCCATCCCGGTCCGAATCGTGGTGTGAAGCAGGGGCCGCTAGCGGTGCTTACAAATGCGCTCATGCCGTCGGTACTGATCGAGGTTGGCTTCCTTTCAAATGAATCTGAGTTGCAGCTCCTAAGGCAGAAAGATTTTCATCAGAGTTCTGGAAGGGCGATTGCTCAAGCCGTGATGAAGTTCTTCAAAAATTATCCTCCTGGTAGCAGTGGAGGGGGCGACGAGAGGCGACGTTGAGATCACAGTTCATTGTCGTTCTCGTGAGTATCCTGGCGGCTGCGTGCTCCTATCAAAACGTCTTACACAACGCAAATAACCTTTTTCTTCGGGGAGAAAGCGCTCGCCTGTCTGGACGAGATTCACTCGCTTCCGAGCGCTACACGGAAGTCGTTAGAAAGACAGGTGAAGCGCTGCGCGACCGGCCTCAGGGTGAATGGGCGAATGAGGCACTCGTTCTTCACGGTAGAGCCCGGCTTCGATTGGGTGAGCTTCGGGAAGCTCAGGCGGCGCTTGCAGACGCCGTTCGATTGAATTCCCCCGAAAGCGACGAAGCTCGAGTATATCTTGCTGCTGTTAAGGCAGAAATCGGTGATGTGAGCTCGGCGCTAGCGGGGGTGAATCGCGCGCTTTCGGGGACGCTTGAGGATCTCCCGAGATTTGAGGCGCACTTTCTCCGGGGACGCCTGTTGCTTGAGAGGGGTATGTTTCAACAGGCCGGTTGGGACCTAGATCGGGCTTCTGAGGCTGGTCTTGGGATGAGGGCGGAGGCTGATCTTGAAGTGCTGCGCTGGTCAATTGTCCATCGAGAGGAGCAGAGCGCCCGTGACGCTATAGATGTTCTGATGGGAAATCCTCGTGCGGGTGGTCGGATGGAGACCATGGGACGACTCGTTAATCAGGCGGCTGAGATCTGGGGGCAGGAGCAAGTTGCTCATATGCTGGAAGGAGTTGACGGCTCTGAGTGGGACCGTGTCGCCCGTGGTAGGATGGCACTCGTAAGAGCACGCATGCTCAGTGAAGCGGGGGATACGTCGGCTGCTCGGACTCAAGCAACGGATGTGGCATCGGGTCTAGGAAGACCGTCCGTCGATGCGAGGCTGCTCCTCGCTCAATGGCAGCTCCAACGAGCCAGGGATTTGGAGACTGTATATGGCGTTCGAGTACTTTTGCTTCCGGTGGGTCGAGACGGCCGTGCAGGTGCACAGGTCGAGGCCATCAATATGATGGAATCGCTAACTGATTTGGGGTATGAGCAACCCTTAGCCTTCTTTGCGGCGGCTGAACTGGCCCGTGATCGGTTGGGAGCAGAGTATGTCGCACGGGGCCTTTTCATAGCATACGCCGCTGCCGCTCCATATGAGCCTTGGTCGCAGAAGGCTTTGCTAGCAGCCCTCAATATCACACCGGATCCAGCTGACCGAGCGTGGCTCAAGGAACGACTGGAGACTAACCCCAACAGCCCTTACGTTTTGGCGGCATCCGGTGGCCCCTCCGCCGGGTACCAACAGCTTGAGGAGGAACTGGACTTGCGACTCAGAGCGCTGACCCAGCGGTGAAACTTTCGATCCAAGCTTTTGGCGTCGACTTCCAAAATCCCGTTCTGCTAGCTGCGGGCACGTGCGGCTTTGGTATGGAGCTGGTCGATGTGCTTGATATTGAGGCACTAGGTGGCTTCGTAACGAAATCAATCACACTTGAGGCACGACTAGGGAACCCGGCCCCTCGTGTTGCAGAATTCGAATCCGGCATGATCAACTCGGTCGGTTTGGCCAACCCTGGGCTAGCGCGGGCTCGATCGGAAAAGCTGCCGTGGATTGCTGCGAATGTTCGTCGAGCAAAGGTTCTCGTGAGTGTTGCCGGTCACACCGTTGAGGAATACTTCCAACTGATAGAGGGGCTCGACGAAGCAGACGGTTTTGCGGGCTTTGAGATAAATCTCTCATGCCCTAACGATGCCCGCCGTGACGGGGTGCCATTCGCTCTAGATCTGGACGCGGTCAGCAAGATCATCGCTGGTTGTCGTGAACGCACCGGCCGTCCGATCTCCGCGAAGCTTGCGCCGAATGACCCGCGGCTACCCCAGACGATAAAGAGAGCGGAGGAGGCTGGTGCCAATGCCATCACCCTAGTTAACACTGCTCCAGGTCTTCTGCTGGATCCAGACTCCGGGCAGGCACGCTTGGGACAGGGAGCCGGGGGGGTTAGCGGGCCCGCACTTTTCCCGATGGGGATTCGTGCGGTGAAAGAGGCTCGCGCTGTAAGCAGCCTGCCGATACTAGGCGTAGGAGGTGTGCTTTCAGTGTCTGATGCGGTCGCGTATCGCAGAGTCGGTGCAGATCTGATTCAGATGGGCACAGCAACTTTTGCTGCCCCCAGGGCAGCAGAGGATTTGATTTCCGGCCTGATGCGATGGGGTAAAGAGTCTGACGTATGTTCGTGGAGTGAGTTAGGTAGGATGGAGGACTTAGAAGCGTGAATCGAGTGATCATTCCGCTGGATGTGCCTTCAGTCTCTGATGCGTTCGCATTGGTTGATCGGTTGGGAGATGAGGCTGACTTCTACAAGGTTGGCTTCGAGTTGTACACGCGAGGTGGGCTAGAGGTGGTGCGCGAATTAGTCTCCCGAGAGAAGCGCGTTTTTCTCGACATTAAGCTTCACGATATTCCGAATACTGTCGCGCGAGCTGTTGAGGCGGCTTCGGATCTCGGTGTAGATCTGTTAACGCTTCATGCGTCGGGTGGCCAACGAATGATGGCAGCTGCAGCAGAAGCTCGCTCCAGTCATCTCAAGCTGCTGGGGGTGACAGTGCTCACATCTATGACCACAGATGAGATGGCTTCCGCATGGGGACGCGAAATATCTTCGGTCCGCGATGAAGTGTTCCGGTTAGCGAATCTAGGTAAGGAGGCTGGCTTGGATGGGATTGTTTCCTCGGCACTCGAAGCGAGCTGGATCAGGCAAAAAATTGGTCCGCGCTTCTTGATTGTGACGCCGGGTATCCGTCCCGCCGGATCTGACTCTGACGACCAGAATCGGGTTGCGACACCTAGGGAAGCGGTCCAAAGCGGTGCTGATTTTCTCGTCATCGGACGCCCTATCACACAGGCAGATGATCCATCTGCAGCCTTTGCAGCGGTGCTAAAAGAAATCGAAGAAGCTTAACTTCGGTTCTGACGACCTCTGTTCTTCATTTAATGCTCCGGCGATCGTTTAAGTGATCGATCGGATCCTAGACAACGACGACCGATGACGCTGAAGGTCTACAATACTGCCGCACGCTCCCTGCAAGAATTCGTTCCACTTCGGGAAGGCGAGGTTCGTGTCTACGCATGTGGGCCGACCATCTACAATCATGCGCACATAGGGAACTTTCGGACCTTTCTCTTCTTCGATCTCGTTCATCGCCACCTAGAATACAGCGGTTACGGTGTGCAGTTCGTAATGAACCTGACTGACGTAGACGATAAAGTGATTCAGGCGGCTCATGAGGCCGGTAGCACTATTGAAGAGCACACGAAGCCTTTTGGAGACACGTTCCTTGCAGATTGTGTGTCGCTAGGCGTTTGGACTGTTGATAGCTATCCGAGGGCGACCATGCACATCGAACAAATGGTCGAATTCATTGAACGGCTGGTCGACAAGGGGCACGCCTATTCTGCGGAAGACGGTGCGGTCTATTTCTCAATTGAGAGTTTCCCGGAGTATGGAAAACTGAAAGGGATCGACACCTCGACTCTGATAGCGGGAGCTCGGGTGGAGCATGATGAGTATGACAAAGAAGACGCCCGTGATTTTGCTCTATGGAAGGCCGCTACTGAAGAAGACGAGGAAGTCGGCGCCGCGTGGGACTCGCCCTGGGGGCGCGGCCGTCCGGGTTGGCATCTTGAGTGCTCAGTGATGAGTACGATGCAGCTGGGAGACACTCTGGACATGCACCTCGGCGGGGAAGATTTGGTTTTCCCTCACCACGAGAATGAGATAGCCCAATCGGAATGCGCGACGGGTCACCCCTTCGTCAGGTACTGGATGCACGTGAAGCACCTTTTCGTAGAGGGGCGAAAGATGTCTAAGTCTCTCGGAAACTTCATCAGGGTCCGTGAGTTGCTTGAAGAAGGGTACGACCCCGCAGCAATCAGGCATTTGCTCATTTCCTCTCACTACCGTGGTGAGTTGAATTTTACTCGGGCCGGACTCAAGGCTTCGGGTGTGGCGGTTCAGCGCTTAATGGACTTCGAAGCTCGGTTATCTCAACTCGAGACAGCCGATGATGCCGAGGAGTCGGCACTCCCCGGTTTGGCGGAAAAAGTCGTGTTGGATTTCCGCAGCACAATGGACGATGATTTCAACTCCGCTGGTGCCCTGGGCGTTTTGTTCGGCTTTGTGACGAAGGTCAATGCGGAGTTGGATGCGAAAGGAAGAGTTAGCACTTCTGATCGGGATTTGGCCCTTGGGGCGCTGCGATCTATGGATACAGTGCTTGGCTTGCTTGAAGTAGCGCAGGCGTCACGTGTCATAGACGATGACCTGTCATCCTGGGTAGAGAGAATGATTGAGGAACGAGCACAAGCTCGGGCTTCGAAAGATTTTGCTCGGGCAGACGAGATCCGCGAAGAGTTGTCCGCGAAGAATATCGTGCTCGAGGATAGTGCAGAGGGGACGCGCTGGAAGGTGGTCAATTAGGGTGCCAGAGCCGGGGTATCTGCAGGACGGTTGGATTGAAGCCACAACTGCTTAGCAGTACCGCGATGCGCCTACCTTCATAACTTATGTGCTCCGTGCTGGCGTAGCTCAACTGGTAGAGCAGCTGATTTGTAATCAGCAGGTTGGGGGTTCAAGTCCCTTCGCCAGCTTTTTGGGTGTTTTAGGTTCTCGGTAAATTCCGTTTTTTCTGGTAAAACGTAAAAGACTGCTATGGGTATTGAGGTGAAGTTTCCGTTGCGCCCACTCTCGCTCCTTGTGTGCTCTACTGCACTTGTTTTCTGGGGTTGCCAAGATCAAGAGCCGGTCCTCCCTCCATTTGAAGCTCCTGCTCCTGCACTCTCAGTACTTTCGGTAGACGGTGGGGAAGCCCTGAACCCAGCATTTTCGCCCGAGATCAACAGGTACTCAGTGGTTGCATCGGACAGCGCGGGGGAAAACTTGACAATCGTCGCTCTGGGTGAGGCCGGGCTTGAGATCACCGTCGAGGGCGAGTCGGTGTCACTTATGGAGCCTTTTTCGCGTCAGGTGTCACCCGGATCAACTATTGAGATATTGGTGCGAAATCAGAATGGATCTGTTCGCACATACACCATCGAGTATTTGCCGAGCGATTTCCCTCGTCTTCGAACTGAATCGAACCGTGAGGCTCCGAGTTCAGGCTTGACGTATATCACTCTATCCGAATGGCTTATTGTCATTGATGACAATGGTGTACCTGTGTTCTACAAGCGAGAGAGCAATAGAGTAACGGACTTCAAGCTTCATCCTTCCGGGGAGCGGTCATACGCAGTTCGAACCGGTTATCTAAGCGATTTCGGTATGAACGATCACGAAATCGTGGTGCTGGATGCAGATTTTGAGGAAATTGATAGGGTGACGACGATCGGGCTGAACCAGACGGACAACCACGACTTTCTGATCCGAGAGAATGGGAATTACGTCTTGTTGTCTTACCATGGAGAGACGAGGGATCTGACCGATTATGGCGGAGGTCCAGCAGACCCTGTGATAGAGTCTGTAATGCAGGAAATCACAAGAGATCGGGAGCTTGTGTTCCAATGGCGCAGCTGGCCGGAAATTCCGTGGAGCGAAAGGCTGCGAGATAAGGCTGAATATGCCCATGTTAACTCGGTATTCGAGACGCCGGATGGGGATTTTATCCTATCACTCCGGAGAGTTAGTCAGGTGGTCAAGGTCGACCGATCGACCGGACAAGTGGCTTGGAAGCTTGGCGGTATGTCTAATGAGTTTGAGTTCAAGGCCGACCCTTTCAGCAATATCTGTGCTCAACACACCGCGTCTCTCCTCCCTGGAGGGCGGTTATTGCTATTCGATAACGGACAGTTGTGCTGGCCTATTGAACCCAGTCGGGGCGACTTGACCAGAGTAGTGGAGTACGATTTGGATGAGGAAGCTATGACAGCAACCATGGTTTGGAGTTATTCACGTCCAGATACATACTCACGGTCGATGGGTTCTTCACAACGGCTCTCGAATGGCAACACCTTAATCAGTTGGGGTAATCGTCCTACGGTTACGGCGACGGAGGTGAATGCTCAGGGTGAAGTGGTTTGGGAGTTGTTCGCTAATTCAGAGAAGCCTTGGACCTACAGGGCGTTCAGGGCTGAGCGATAGCGTAGCAGGGATCTCTCAGTCTCGGTCCCAGTAGCGTTAGTCGGAGTGCCGCACTGTTACGAATCGGTAGGGATCGAGACTGAGTGGACACGCTTCGTTGTGCTCATAGGTTGCGGATATGTGAGGCGCTGCTGCAGAATTGGGACCATGAGAAAAAAAATTGGGCAGGCCGTGTCTCTCTTTGATGCAACCCAAAAGATCCTTTGGACGGTCGCCGTTGGATCACCTCTAGTGGCTGCTGTCTGGTGGCTGCTGTGGGTCCCGCCTGAAGACGGCTCGTCCCTCGTTTCCTTGGTCCCCTTTGTAGCTGCCGGCCTCTTCCTTTTTTGTGGTATGATCCTGACTTTTCGCCAACGAGCGCAAGTAAGAGGTCATTCGAAGGGGCTCGCAAACTTAGCTCGCGAAATGGGGTGGAGCTTTTCTGACGAGGATAACTATCTACGCTCGAATCTTTGGGGTTTTGAGCTATCCAAAGAGGCATACGGGCGGGTTGGCCGAGAAATCGCGGATGTCTTAGACCCGGGGTCTGGGAAACTCGAATCTGGTCAGGAGTATGAGGTAAGGATGTTCCGCTTTTGGCAGAACCAAGAACAAAATGATTCAGCCACGTTCAGCCCCATGAACACGAAATCCGGGGAGATGGCTGCGCAAACTGTGATTTGGTTTCGTTCACCCCAACTGAGCTTGCCCGGTTTTGTCATGCGCCCGGAACACGTATTCCATAAAATCGGCAGTGCCTTCGGATACCAGGACATAGACTTCGAGTCGAATCGAACAGCTGCTGATTTCTCTAAGAAATATCTACTTCG
>DLTN01000042.1:14621-52788 GCA_002500925.1 Gemmatimonadales bacterium UBA7835
GGGAAGCTCGTACTAGAGGGGAGAGACGATCGACTGATTTTGTATAGGCCGGCGCAACTGATTCGACCGGAAAACATTTCAGTCTTCTTAGAAGAAGGGCTTGAGGTGTTTCGGTTGTTCGTATCTCCAGGACATGGATGACTGCGCTTGAGCACCTCAGGTAGCGAAATCGAGCGGAAAACGACCCGGGAATACCTCACTGCCCTGACATTTTAAGCCCTTTACGCTCTGTCGTGGGGTAATTACTTTTCTGGGCTCGTTCGCAGACAAGCCGCTCCAGCATCTAGGGGGCGGCTGTTTTCCGCGTCTGAGTCAGGCGGGGAAGAAACGTTCGAGTGGTCCCGACTGGGCGGTTTCGGGAGCAACAAGGTGGGGTACCGAAGCGGTCAAACGGGGCAGACTGTAAATCTGTTGGCTTAGCCTTCGGAGGTTCGAATCCTCCCCCCACCACTCAGGTAGGAAGAGTCCTCAACGGGGCTTGAGAGAAAGAGCGAGGCGGGAGTAGCTCAGTTGGCTAGAGCATCAGCCTTCCAAGCTGAGGGTCGCGGGTTCGAGTCCCGTCTCCCGCTCTTTAGGAAGGAAGAAGAGTTGTTTAAGGACGAGTTGCTCTGATAGCTCAGTGGTAGAGCGCGTCCTTGGTAAGGACGAGGTCGCGGGTTCAAACCCCGCTCAGAGCTCTTGTAGGAAGGGGATCACGCTAGGCGGGATCCGCGGGGCGAGACCCCGTTCTTAAAAAGGTGAAAACGAACACCAAAAAGAGGATCAGCGAGATGGGTAAGGAGAAGTTCGAGCGCACCAAGCCGCACGTGAACGTGGGTACGATTGGACACGTCGATCACGGTAAGACGACGCTAACGGCTGCGATAACAACCACGCAGGCGAAGAAGCATGGCGGAGAGGCGGTTGCGTTCGAGAACATCGACAAGGCTCCGGAAGAGCGGGAGCGTGGAATTACGATTGCAACGGCGCACGTAGAGTATGAGACGGAGGCCCGTCACTACGCACACGTGGATTGTCCGGGTCACGCCGACTATGTCAAGAACATGATCACGGGTGCAGCGCAGATGGATGGCGCGATTCTCGTTGTGAGTGCGGCGGACGGACCGATGCCCCAGACGCGCGAGCACATCCTGCTCGCTCGTCAGGTCAACGTGCCTTTCATCGTAGTATTCATGAACAAGGTCGACATGGTCGACGACGAGGAGCTCTTGGAGTTGGTGGAGCTGGAGGTTCGTGAGCTGCTGAGTGAGTATGACTTCCCTGGCGATGATATTCCGATCGTTAAGGGCTCGGCGCTAAAGGCGCTTGAGGCTGGCGGGGAAGGCGATGCGGCGGCGTGCATCCAGGAACTGATGGATGCGATCGACTCGTATATTCCGCAGCCAGAGCGCGATATCGAAAAGCCGTTCCTGATGCCTGTCGAGGACGTGTTCTCGATTACGGGTCGCGGCACGGTGGCGACAGGCCGCATTGAGCGCGGGATCGTCAAGCAGGGTGAAGAAGTGGACATCGTCGGGATGGGCACGGACAACAAGACGGTTGTGACCGGAGTTGAGATGTTCCGTAAGCTTCTGGACGAGGGCCGAGCGGGAGACAATGCAGGACTTCTGCTACGTGGAGTGGACAAAGAGGATATTGAGCGTGGTCAGGTGTTGGCCGCTCCGGGCTCTATCACTCCCCACACTAAGTTCAAGGCTGAGGTATACGTCTTGACCAAGGAAGAGGGTGGGCGACACACTCCGTTCTTCAACGGGTATCGTCCCCAGTTCTACTTCCGGACGACGGATGTGACGGGTGCGGCGAACCTTCCTGGGGGTGTAGAAATGGTCATGCCTGGGGACAACGTGCAGATGGAAGTCGAGCTAATCACTCCCATCGCGATGGATCCGGAACTTCGGTTTGCGATCCGTGAGGGTGGGCGCACGGTCGGTGCTGGCGTCGTTACCGAAATAATCGAGTAGGAGGCAGGAAAGAAGTCCGGGTCGGAGTAGTAGCGCCCCGGACTAACGTGGTGTGTGTGGGGCTGAGTGCCCCTTCAAAGGAGGCATTCGATGCCGCGCGACAAAATCGTCCTCGCTTGTGAGGACTGCAAAGATAGGAACTACGACACTACGAAGAACAAGAGGCTGCACCCAGAGAGGGTGGAGTTTCGCAAGTATTGCCGTAGGTGCCGTGGCCACAGACAGCATAAGGAAACGAAGTAGTGTCAGCGATAGATAAGGCGAAAGGGACGCGCGCTTTCATCGAAGAGTGTGTGGTCGAGCTCCAAAAGGTCACTTGGCCGGACTGGGCGCAGCTTCGTTCTGCAACTTTCGTGGTGCTTGTTTTTACTATGGTGGTGTCACTGATCATATGGCTCATGGACAAGTCTGCGAGCTTTGTGATTAGCACCATTATGGGAATCTTCGGAGCCTAACGTGAGTACCACAACCGATTCTCGGTGGTATGCTGTTCAGACGTATTCTGGGCATGAGAATAAGGTTCAACGGCTAATACAGCTCAAGATTGATGAGGGCCAGGATGAAGGCGAGTTACTAGACGTTCTAGTGCCGACCCAAGAAGCTTTGGAAATCCGAAATGGAAAGAGGGTGTCAGTCACTCGTCGCTTGTATCCAGGTTATGTGCTAGTGCATATGGCCTTGAACGAACGTACTGCGCACTCGGTCAACAACATTCAGGGTGTGATCAAATTTGTGGGCTCAGGTAAGGCTCCACACCCTCTTCGCGAAGATGAAATCAACAAGATCCTTGGGGTCGAAACGCAGTCCGAGGACAAAGCACAGGAAGAGATCCCATTCCACATTGATCAGGTGGTAGAGGTTACCAAAGGCCCATTCACTGACTTCTCCGGTACCGTTCAGGAAGTTTATCCTGATAAGGGTAAGGTGAAGGTGGAGGTGTCACTCTTTGGTCGTCCGACTTCGGTCGAGCTTGATTACACGGATCTCAAGGGATATTAGAGCGGGAACACTAGAATTATGGCGAAAAAAGCAGTCGGATTTATCAAGCTTCATGTCGCGGGTGGGCAGGCCAATCCAGCCCCTCCCGTAGGCCCTGCGTTGGGGGCGCATGGCGTCAACATCATGGAGTTCTGCAAGCAGTTCAACGCGAAGACCGCCGATAAGCAGGGAATTACGACTCCGGTCGAGATCACGGTCTACGCGGATCGGTCGTTCTCGTTTATAACGAAAACGCCGCCGGCTGCCGTTTTGATCAAGAAAGCTATTAGTTTGCCGAAAGGATCGGGCGAGCCAAACCGTGAGAAGGTCGGTACAATCACGCGGGCTCAGCTCGCAGAGATTGCGGAGAGTAAGATGGAAGACCTCAATGCGAACGATATCGATTCAGCGGTTGAGATGATCGCTGGGACGGCCCGTTCCATGGGAGTCATAGTAGAGGGCTAACACATGGGGACCTAGGTGTCCCACCCGTGTACCACCGTCTGAGAGCCGTCAGCGGTGGGAGGGTAAACGAAGCGGCTCTTGAAGCAGGATGCCAAAAAAAGGGAAACGCTACGGTTCGGCCCGCGCGGCCGTCCCGAGCGGTGTGAAGATGGCGCCAGATGACGCGGTGAAGCTCGTACGGGAGCTCGCTACGGCGAAGTTCGACGAATCTGTCGATGTCGCTACGCGTCTCGGAGTTGATCCGCGACAGGCGGATCAGCTCGTCCGCGGCACCGTCGTCCTTCCGCATGGGACGGGGAAATCCGTTCGAGTCTTGGCGATCGTCCAGGGTGAGAAGGAGGAGGAGGCCAAGGAGGCTGGAGCCGATCACGTGGGAGTTGAGTACGTAGAAAAGATCGAGGAAGGATGGGTGGATTTTGACGTCTGCGTTGTCACGCCCGATCTAATGGGGAAGGTGGGCCCGCTCGGCCGCGTGCTTGGTCCGCGGGGCCTCATGCCGACTCCGAAAGCTGGAACCGTGACCTTCGATATCGGTCGTGCTGTGAAAGAGATTAAGGCGGGTAAAATAGAGTTCCGGGTCGATAAAACCGGAAACGTGCATGCGCCGATTGGAAAGGCGTCGTTCTCTGATGAGCAGCTTCAAGAGAATCTCACGGCTTTTATGGACCAAATCATGCAGTCCAAGCCGTCGTCAGCGAAGGGTGCGTATCTGAGGAGCGTAACAGTCTCAAGCACGATGGGGCCGGGTGTGGCCATCGACACTAACGCTTGGAGGGACTGATGGACCGCGCCACAAAAGAGACATTTGTTGAGGAGCTCAAAGAGCGAATCGATCGGGCGCCCGTTCTGTACCTGACTGATTTCACGGGACTAAGCGTCAAGGCAATGACCGAACTTCGCTCATCGCTACGTAAATCCGGCGCTGAGTATGTGGTGGTCAAGAACCGACTCGCGAAGCGCGTATTTGATGAGTCCGAGACCCTTCCCGATATCGGAGAGAGTTTGAGCGGGCCCACCGGGTTCGTCTTTGGATACGAGGACGCTGCTGCGGCTGCCAAGGTGCTAAGCGACTTCGCAAAGGATCATGACAAGAAGCCTACCTTCAAGCTTGGACTCCTAGATAACAAGGTGATTCAGGCCGAGCAGGTGGAAAGAATCGCAAAGCTTCCGTCGCGCGAGCAGCTTCTCGCGGAGTTAGCAGGTGCGATGGAGAGCCCAATGGCAGCACTCGCGTCTGCTCTCGGCGCAAAGCTTCAGGAAATGGCCGGTCTGATGGACGCGCTGAAGGACGAGCGTGCTAAGGCAGGTTAAGCCCGCATCCCGGGCAAGTAGTAAAAGGGACGCGGGCGCGTTCCTGGTAATTCACAGGTTCAAACCAGTTGCCGACAAGAAGTCGGTGGACATTTAGGAGACAGGAAAAATGGCGAATCAGGAAGAGCTGCTCGAAGCGATTGGTGGCATGACCGTTCTCGAGCTCTCCGAGTTCGTTGATGCCTTCAAGGAGAAGTTCAATGTCACGGCTGTGGCCGCTCCGGTTGCGGTAGCGGGTGGTGCTGCTGCGGGTGGTGACGCTGGTGGGGCTGAGGCAAAGGATGAATTCGATGTCGTTCTAGCCGGCGTTGGCGATAAGAAGATCCAAGTTATTAAGGTCGTGCGTGAGCTGACTGGCCTGGGCCTCAAAGAGGCGAAGGATGTGGTCGACAGTGCTCCAAGTAACGTGAAGGAAGGTGCGACACAGGAAGAAGCCGACGAGATGAAAGCGAAGCTCGAGGAAGTCGGCGCCACCGTCGAACTCAAGTAACGCCGGCCAGGCTAGCGAGTGTCTCGACATTCGTATATGGGCAGAACGACCGGAGTGGGACTCGGTAAGATCTCGACTTCGGACGCGGCGTTATGTCGCGTGACAAATAGGGACAGTTCGCGACCGCGCCATAGGAACATCTTTGGAAAGGTGAGCCTATGGTGGGGAACCGCGTGTCTGTCCCAACTCGAAAACGATAATGCTCCTCGCACGCGTTTGCGGACGAGGTCGTAAGGGGGACTTACGTTGGAACTGCGCAAGGACAACCGCCCGATCCTGAGCTTTGCTAAGCTCAAGTCAGTGATGCCGATGCCGAACCTGCTGGATGTTCAGCTTCGCTCATTTGAAAAGCTTGTGGAGCAGGATCCCGACGAGCAGTGGGATTTTGGCCTCGATCGAGTCTTCGAAGAGATTTTCCCCATCGAAGACGTCAATGAGTACTTCATGCTCGAGTATATCTCGTGCGCACTCGGTGAGCCAAAATACTCCGTAGAGGAGTGTATTGAGCGGGACATGACGTATGCCGCTCCGCTCAAAGCGACGCTCCGCCTCATCGTGTGGGAGCAGCCGGAGGAAGATCCAGACGCCCCGAAGAAGCGCAAGAAAAAGAAAGTCTCAACTCCGATCGAGGAACGTGTTACCCAAGACATCATCGAAAAGGAAGTGTACCTCGGTGATCTCCCTCTCCTGACAGACCTTGGAACATTCATCGTGAATGGTGCCGAGAGGGTGGTAGTCAGTCAGTTGCACCGTTCTCCAGGTGTCGTCTTTGAAGAGAGCATCCACCCCAACGGAACAAAGCTCTACAGCGCGCGGATTATCCCCTTCCGTGGGTCGTGGGTGGAATTCACGCTAGACATCAATGACATATGCTACGTCCACATAGATAAGAAGAAGAAATTTCCTGCGACTGCTCTGTTGCGGGCCCTCGGATTCTCAACGGATGCAGACATCTTCAACCTCTATTATCAGGTAGATGAGGTGAAGCTTGGCAAGTTTGATGATGCCAAGAAGCAAGAGATCGAAGGCAAGGTCATTGCCGAAGAGTTCGCCGATCCTGAGACAGGTGAAATCTTGATCGACAATGGTGAGGAGATTGAGGATGAAGTTATAGAAATCCTCGAGCGCCTAGGCGTAAAGAAGATCAAGATTTACAAGAGTGATCGGGAAACGGCTCGCGGTGAGAGCCCCATGATCAAGAACACGATCAAGAAGGATCCAACCGAAGACGAAGGCGAGGCCCTCAACGCCATATATTCGTTACTTCGTCCGGGAGACGCTCCAAATATAGAGACGGCTCGCGAAGCTTTAGAGAGGGTGTTCTTCGACCCCAGGCGCTATGACCTAGGGCGTGTAGGCCGTTACAAGATCAATCAACGCCTTCAGGTGGATGTGCCGCGAAGCGAAGCCGTCCTAACCAAAGATGACTTTGTCTCCATCATCGGTCACTTGATTGAGCTGAACGAGGGTCGTGGCTTCACTGATGACATTGATCACCTCGGTAACCGCCGTGTGAGGACAGTCGGTGAGTTGATCGCAAACCAGTTCAGTGTTGGTCTCAGTCGGATGGCTCGCTTGGTCAAAGAGCGCATGTCGATCAACAACGATCCTGAGAAGATCAACATCGACGATTTGGTCAATGCGAGAACGGTATCTGCGGTTATTCAGGCGTTTTTCGGATCCAGTCAATTGTCTCAGTTCATGGACCAGACGAATCCGCTAGCCGAGATGACACACAAGCGTCGCCTTTCGGCGTTGGGGCCAGGTGGACTTACCCGGGAACGTGCTGGCTTTGAAGTTCGAGACGTCCATTATTCGCACTACGGTCGGATGTGTCCGATTGAGACCCCTGAGGGTCCGAATATCGGTCTCATCACGTCGTTGACCACATATTCGAGGATCAACGACCTTGGATTCGTAGAGACCCCGTATCGGAAGGTGAAAAACGGAAAGGTCACAACCCAGATCGAGTGGCTTTCCGCGAATGAAGAGGAGGAATCACGGATTGCGCAGGCAAATGCGCCGCTGGACGCCAAGGGCGGTTTCAAAAATGAGTTTGTTCTCTGTCGCGAACGTGGTGATTTCCCGCTCCTCACGCCAGAAAACATAGAATACATGGATGTGGCCCCCGACCAGCTAGTATCGGTTGCGGCTGCTTTAATCCCATTCCTTGAGCATGACGATGCAAACCGCGCGCTCATGGGTTCAAACATGCAGAGGCAAGCCGTGCCACTCCTCTACACGGACGCACCGCTTGTGGGTACAGGTCTCGAAGCAAAGGTTGCTTCGGACTCCGGTGCGGTTATAACGGCACACCGGACCGGTACTGTAGCGCACGTTACAGCTGACGAAATCGTTGTTGACACTGGACAAGTCGTACCGGGTCGCGGTGAGCAGCCACTGGCCAAGTTGGCGCAGTACGACCGCTATAGACTCAAGAAATACTGGCGCACTAACCAAGACACAGCGATCAACCAGCGTCCCCTTGTAAAGATAGGTGAGGAGATCCATCCGGGAGACATCATCGCCGATGGCCCGAGCACTGATCAGGGTGAGCTTGCACTCGGTCGCAATCTGCTCGTCGCGTTTATGCCGTGGTATGGGTCCAATTTCGAGGACGCCATCGTTATCAGCGAGAAACTAGTGAAGGACGATGTGTTCACGTCAGTACACATCCAAGAGCTAGAGTTACATGTCCGCGATACGAAGCGAGGCATGGAAGAGATAACTCGTGAGATCCCAAATGTGGCCGATGAGAATCTTGCTGATCTGGATGAGCGGGGCATCGTTAGAGTCGGAGCTCGAGTCAAGGCCGGTGACATCCTTGTAGGAAAGATCACCCCGAAAGGTGAAACAGAGCTCTCGCCGGAGGAGAAACTGCTGACTGCAATCTTCGGTGAGAAGGCTAAGGACGTTAAGGATTCGTCTCTGAAAGTCTCGCCTGGTATGACTGGGACCATTATCGATGTGAAGATCTTCAGTCGCCGAATCGATGATCCTCTCTTGGAGAAGGAACACGGAGAGAAAATTGGTGACCTGCGTGCTCTTGAGCGAGAAGAGATTCAGCGCATTCAAGATGCGCGAGATGAAGAATTGCGCTCCGTTTTGCAGCGGCAAACAGTTGCATTGATGCTCAAGAAAGGTACAGTCGAGCCCGTGCTGGATGAGGGCACGAAGCTTACGAAGGATTTGATTCAAGAGATCAACTTCAAGAGGGTTGATTTAAAGACCTTCAAAGTCCAGAACAAGGAAGCCGGCGAACGCTTGCGCCAAGTGGTTGATGAGTCCGATCAGCGGATCCAGGACGTGAAGGCACGAACGGAGGAGCAGATCGACAAAGTCTTCAAGCCGGACGAGCTTCCGCCGGGAGTGGTTCAGCTGGTTAAAGTTTACGTTGCCGAAAAACGGAAGATTTCTGTCGGTGATAAGATGGCTGGTCGCCACGGTAATAAGGGGATCATCGCCCGAATCGTGCCCGAGGAGGAAATGCCGTTCCTCCCGGATGGGACTCCGGTAGAGATAGTGCTCAATCCACTAGGAGTGCCGTCCCGGATGAACGTTGGCCAGGTCTTGGAAACACATCTTGGGTGGGCCGGGCGAGTACTTGGGTTTGAGTCGAAGACCCCGGTTTTCCAGGGGGCGACTGAAAATGAGGTTGGCGCACTTCTCAAGCTAGCTGGCCTCAGGTGGGTGGATGATGCACTCGGCTTGAGAGCGAATTCGCCGACGGCGCATACTGATATCGAGACATTGGTGAAAATCGCGGGTTCCCTTCCCGTGGCTATGGCAGGGAGTGAGGACGACTCCCCGGATGCCGTGAGTAATACACACGGCATCGGTCAGTCTCTGGACGCCTATCTTCGAACCAAGCTTTCGAAGACGCAGGAGAGGTTCTTCGAGAAGACAGTTGCCTTCCTCGTCGACGCTGCAGATGAGCTCTCCGATAGGAAGGGCAAGAAGGTCAGTGAACTGTTCCCAGCCATTCACAAACTTAAGGGCCGTTCCGCAGTCAAGTCTGGTCTAGATGACGCGGTGGTTGAGCTCTTAGAGCATGCGGAGATATTCGCGAATGGTAAGATTTGGCTTCGTGATGGGCGTAGTGGTCGAAAGTTTGACTTCCCGGTCACCGTTGGCGCGATCTATATGCTTAAGCTGAGCCACCTCGTGGATGACAAGATCCACGCGCGCTCAATCGGGCCCTATTCACTTGTTACGCAGCAACCTCTGGCCGGTAAGGCACAGTTCGGTGGGCAGAGGTTTGGTGAGATGGAGGTGTGGGCCTTGGAGGCTTATGGTGCGGCGCATACGCTGCAAGAGATCCTCACTGTCAAGTCGGATGACGTGCAGGGTCGCTCCAAGGTTTATGAAGCCATCGTCAAGGGCGACAACTTGCCCAAGCCGGGCATTCCCGAGTCGTTCAACGTTCTAGTCAAGGAACTTCAAGCCCTCGGCCTCTCTGTGGTACTTGGGGAGGAGGAATAAGAAATGATCGATTTTCCCAGGACCCGCGACCAGCGTTCGGCTGACTTCGAGTTCATCCAGGTTCGACTCGCCTCTCCGGAGGAGATCCGTTCTTGGTCGTTTGGAGAGGTTGTAAAGCCGGAAACGATCAACTATCGGTCATTCAAACCGGAACGAGATGGACTTTTCTGTGAGCGTATTTTTGGGCCTGTAAAGGACTGGGAGTGCCACTGCGGGAAGTTCAAACGTATCCGCTTTAGGGGTCACGTTTGTGACCGTTGCGGAGTTGAGGTCACGCTTTCCAAGGTCCGGCGAGAGCGCATGGGCCATATCGAACTAGCCGTTCCCGTTGCCCATATATGGTTTTTTAAGACGCTTCCAAGTCAGCTGGGCTACCTCCTCGGCATGACTCTCCGGGACCTCGAAAAAGTTGTTTACTATGCGGCGTACGTCGTAACAAACCCGGGCAAACAGGAAGTAGAGTTCCAGCAGCTCCTAGATGAGGACGAGTACTACGACCTGCGTGTCAAAGCGCGGGATGAGGGGGATGAGGAATTCAAAGCGGAGATCGGTGCTGAGGCTGCACGAGAGTTGCTTCAGATGCTCGATGACCCAGACAAGAGGAAGATCAAGGACCGGAATTCGGACGGCCGCGGACTCGATCGTCTTGCTGACTGGTTGCGCTATGAGATTGCTAATGAGACGTCCCAGCATCGCAAGAAGAAAAAGCTAAAGAGGCTAAAGGTCGTCGATGCGCTGCGGAATTCTGGCGATACGCCGGAGACACGCAACAAGCCTGAGTGGATGATACTCGATGTGATTCCGGTAATTCCACCGGACCTAAGGCCGCTTGTCCCTCTCGATGGTGGTCGCTTCGCGACGTCCGACCTTAACGATCTCTACAGAAGGGTCATCAATCGTAACAATCGACTTAAGAAGTTGATCGACATGCGTGCGCCAGAAGTAATTCTTAGGAATGAAAAACGCATGTTGCAGGAGTCGGTAGACGCGCTCTTCGACAACGGACGCCGATCAAAGGCAATCCGTGGGCGTGGAAAGCGACCACTGAAGTCACTCTCTGACATGCTCAAGGGTAAGCAGGGGAGATTCCGTCAGAACCTACTAGGGAAGCGAGTCGATTATTCGGGCCGTTCAGTCATCGTCGTAGGTCCGGAACTGAAGCTCCACCAGTGCGGACTTCCGAAGGCCATGGCCGTCGAACTGTTCAAGCCGTTCATCATCCACGAGCTCGAGAAGCGTGGAGAAGCTGAGACGGTTAAGCGAGCAAAGAAGATCGTCGAGAAGGAAGATCCCAAGGTATATGAGGTCCTAGAGGACATCATCAAGGATCACCCGGTCCTCCTGAACCGTGCGCCAACACTTCACCGACTTGGCATCCAGGCATTTGAGCCAGTGCTGGTAGAGGGTAAGGCGATCCGGCTACATCCGTTGGCTTGTGCAGCTTTTAATGCCGACTTCGACGGTGACCAGATGGCGGTCCACCTGCCACTTTCTTATGAGGCTCAGCTTGAGGCACGAGTCCTCATGCTTTCGTCGAACAATATTCTCTTGCCATCCAATGGCCGCCCAGTTGCTGCGCCGACCCAGGACATGGTCATTGGTTCTTATTACCTGACTAATCCGGGCCTCGAAATCGGAGACCTGGAGCGTGTTGCTAATGACACGAAGGTCGCTAAGGGTCGTCGTGAGACGGCCGACAACCAGCTGAACGAGATTTATGCGGACGCTCCGCGATTCTCTTCCTACGGTGAAGTGGAGATGGCACTCGTTCAGGAGCGCGTGACCTTCAATTCTCCAGTTTGGTACTTCGTGTCCGCCAACTTCGGCGGTGTAGACGACAAGGATGCGCGTTGGGAGCGTACGACCGCTGGTCGGGTTCTCTTCAATTCGATCATCCCTGATGAACTCGGCTTTATAAATAAAACGTTCGGTAAACGTGAGCTCGGCGACCTCGCCTTTGAGTGTTTCACTGTGACCGGCATGGGCCGGACTACAGAGTTTTTGGACGCCATCAAGGATTTTGGTTTCCGCTACGCTACCATGGGTGGCATCTCAGTGGGCATCGAAGATCTGGAGGTCCCAGCTGAGAAGCGAGAGATTCTTGAGGAGGCGGACGAGCAGGTCGCCAGGTTCCAGAAGGCTTACGCAAGCGGGTTCATTTCCAACGGTGAGCGTTACAACAAAGTCATCGACACCTGGACCCATGCGAACAACGATGTCGCTGATGCTATGGTGCGTCACTTGGAGCGGTCAAACGATGGCTTCAATCCGGTTTACATGATGATGACCTCGGGGGCACGAGGTAATCGTGACCAGATGCGTCAGCTCGCTGGAATGCGAGGCCTCATGGCGAAGCCGCAGAAGAAGTTGACTGGTGGTATTGGTGAGATCATAGAGTCGCCCATCAAGTCCAACTTCCGCGAAGGCTTATCGGTGGTCGAGTATTTCATCTCGACTCACGGAGCTAGGAAGGGGCTGGCGGATACGGCGCTAAAGACGGCGGATGCTGGATATTTGACTCGGCGTCTAGTTGACGTGGCACAAGATATGACGATCACTGAGGAAAATTGCGGTACGATCCTCGGACTTGACATGACAGCTCTGAAGGAAGGCGAGGACATAATTGAGCCGCTGTCTGATCGCATTGTGGGTAATGTCGCCCGTGATGATGTCTATGATCCAATCGATGGAGAGACGATCGTCAATGCCGGCGAGCTTATCCTAGAGGAACATGCTAGCCAAATTGAGCAAGCTGGGATACAAAATGTGGGCATTCTGTCAGTTCTTACCTGCGAGTCAAAACGCGGTCTCTGCCAGGCATGCTATGGTCGAAACCTAGCCACAATGAAGATGGTCGATGTTGGCGAAGCCGTGGGCATCATAGCAGCACAGTCGATAGGTGAGCCGGGGACGCAGCTTACCCTAAGAACGTTCCACATCGGTGGTACGGCTTCTCGTATCGCTGCCCAAACCCAGCGCAAGTCCAAGATTGATGGCATTATTGATTTGGATCGCGTAACAACGGTCACCACGCCGGACAAAAAGATTATTGTGACTTCCCGTGAGGGTGGAATCCTCTTGAAGACGTCAGATGGCGCCGTCAGGAGCCGCCTCGCGGTCCCATATGGTGCAACGATAGACATCAAAAAGGGTCAGAAAATCTCGGCCGGTGACTTGTTGTTCAGTTGGGATCCCTATTCTGAGCCGATGGTGGCGGACTCTAAGGGTGTCATTCACTTCCAGGATATCGTCGAAGACGTGACGATGCGCGAGGAGTTGGATGCGTCAACTGGTCGTCGTCAGAAGGTGATCATTGAGGATAGAGAGAAGAAGCTCCACCCGACGATTGTTATCCGAAAGAAGACAAAGAAGGCCGAAGTCCTGCGGGAGTTCATCGTCCCGGTCGGTGCTCAGCTCATCGTCAAAGACGGAGATGAGGTCGAGCTTGGGGACACAATCGCGAAGATAAGCCGCGAGGTATACAAGACTCGTGATATCACTGGCGGATTGCCGCGAGTAGCAGAACTCTTCGAAGCACGGAAGCCGAAAGATCCGGCCGTTATCACCGAGATCGACGGTAGCATTTCATTCGGTGATATTAAGCGTGGGAAGCGCCAGATCCATGTTACGCCTGATCAGGGAGAGCAAAGAACGTATGATGTGCCGGTTGGTAAGCACATGCGTGTGCACACGGGCGACGTAGTGCGTGCGGGTGACCGGATCTCTGAAGGACCGGTGAATCCTCATGACATTCTGGCTGTAATGGGCCCCCGGGCAGTTCAGGAGTATCTGCTCAATGAGATCCAAGAGGTGTATAGACTTCAGGGCGTGAAGATCAATGACAAGCACATTGGCGTGATTGTGCGTCAGATGCTGCAGAAAGTACGTGTTACTGATGCCGGAGACACCAAGCTGCTCGAGGGTGAGAATGTCGACCGGGCCGAGTTTAGGACCGTTAACACTGCTGCAATAGAGAACGGTGAAAAGCCGGCGCGAAGCGAACCTCTTCTCCTTGGTATTACAAAGGCTTCACTTACGACGGAGTCGTTTATCTCGGCTGCTTCCTTCCAGGAGACCACGAGGGTGCTCACGGATGCGGCGGTTCGCGGCGCGAAAGACGAGCTCAAGGGCCTCAAGGAGAACATTATCATTGGACACTTGATTCCGGCAGGAACGGGAATCCACCGCTATTCGAATGTCGAATTCATGGTGGAACAGTCCTACTATGATGAGGAGATCGTTCCCCTTGGAGAGCCTGGTGAGCTTGTGCCTGGCTTAGGAGGCGAAGGGTAAGAACTCTTCTCACTCAATCAAGCAGAGCGAAACGCTGTGCTGGGTAAGGAAACGGCTCGGGTCGCATTTGCGGCTCGAGCTGTTTCCGTTTGAATGGGGGGGGCGGTGGTGATAGAGGTTATGGGTCTCGCGGGTCCGCGATCCAGCTCCGTAGCTGGTTATCTAACTTAAAGATTTGTAGCAGACGGGAGTCGCTCAGGTGGGGTCGATTGTAGTGGGAATAGCGGGTGGAAGTGCGTCCGGTAAGTCCACCATTGTAAGAGAACTTACAAGTCTCATGGGAAGAAGTCGTGTCGCAGTCCTGAGTCACGACGCCTACTACCACGACTTATCGCACATGCCAATCGGGCACCGGATCCAGGTCAACGTTGATCATCCGGACTCTCTTGAAACCTCATTACTCGTGAGACACATAAAGGCGCTGCAGGCAGGTCATACTGTGGAAAGTCCTCGATATGATTATGCCTCACAAACGCGCAGCTCGGTCGGGGTTACCATAACATCTGCGCCAGTCCTTATCGTGGAAGGGATGCTTACCCTGTGGGACGGGCGCCTAAGGGACCTCATGGATATCCGAGTTTTTGTTGACACTTCTCCTGAGCAGAGGCTTGAGCGGCGCATTGAGCGTGACGTATTAGAGAGGGGAAGGGATCCGAAGACAGTCAGGCAGCAGCATCTGGAGCGGGTACAACCGATGCACGAGATGTATGTACAACCGTCGCGAGTCCACGCGGACTTTCTCATTCCCGAAGGTGGACACAACATTGATGCGATCCGGGCTTTGGCAGATCAGGTCCTAGGGCTGCTCGATGACTGATTAAACAAAAAGGCCATTCGGACCAATGCCTCCCCTCGTCACCACACTCTCTGAGGGAGGAGCGCGCGACTGAGGGCTATGTTCTAGAGTAAGCGGATTTCTAGAGATTGCCTAGGAAAGATCCCTCTAATGCACGTTTGTTTCCGTTGACACTTATGGGGCCCGTTTCTACCTTTCTTTGCTCTATCGGACCGGCGTCCGCGTTCACCGTGGCCGCCGTTTTTTATCACGGTGTTGTGAGGTAGGAATGCCGACCATTAGCCAGCTCGTGCGGAAGGGTCGCAAGGCGCAGGGAAAGAAGAACAAGGCGCCGGCTCTTCAACGTAACCCGCAGAAGCGGGGCGTATGCACGCGCGTGTACACTACGACTCCGAAGAAGCCTAACTCGGCTCTCCGCAAGGTCGCTCGGGTTCGATTGACTAATGGTTTTGAGGTTACGGCCTACATTGGTGGTGAGGGGCACAACCTCCAAGAGCACTCAATAGTCCTCATCCGTGGTGGACGCGTGAAGGATCTCCCAGGAGTCCGTTACCATATCGTTCGTGGCACCTTAGATACCTCCGGTGTCGATGCGCGCCGGCAGGGGCGTTCCAAGTACGGGGCCAAGCGGCCTAAGTAAGGGGTTAGATAGATGAGCCGTCGTTCGCGCGCTGAGAAGCGGGAAACCCCGCCCGATCCGAAGTTCGAGTCCCGAGCCGTAACGAAGTTCATCAATAACTTGATGGTCGACGGAAAGAAGTCGAAGGCGGAGAAGATCTTCTATGATGCCGTTGATATCATGGAGCAGCGCTCGGGAGAGAACGGTGTAGAAATGTTCGAGGCCGCACTCAATAATGCCAAGCCAGCACTTGAGGTGAAGAGTCGCCGTGTGGGTGGTGCTACGTATCAGGTCCCAATTGAGGTGCGCCCCGAGCGACGGACTGCGCTGGCTAGTCGCTGGCTCATAGGATTCGCACGAGGCCGTTCAGAAAAGAGCATGGCCGAAAGGCTGGCGGCTGAGCTGCTCGCGGCTAGCCGTGGGGAAGGCTCTACAATCAAAAAGAAAGACGACACTCACCGAATGGCTGAGGCCAACAAAGCGTTCGCTCACTACCGGTGGTAAACACGAGTAACTGAATTAGATGATGAAAGCGTAGACCGAAGCCCTCGCAGTAAATAGGAGGGCTGCGGATAACTGAAACGCGATGGCCCCCGGGATTGCCGACGGGCCCTCTCCGATCTAGGGAGCGCGGATGGCTGTAAGTCCGAAAAGACTGCGGCAGACACAGCCTCGCTCCTTTTTTTATGCCCCTTCTGGGGGCTGTATCAATTAAGAAACAAGACGAGACACAGATAGATGCCTAGGACGACGCCACTTCCACTGCTGAGAAACATCGGCATCATGGCGCATATTGATGCCGGTAAGACCACGACGACGGAGCGTGTTCTGTTTTACACCGGTCGTGTGCATCGGGTTGGTGAGGTTCATGATGGCGCCGCTACGATGGACTGGATGGAGCAGGAGCAGGAGCGCGGGATAACGATCACGTCCGCCGCGACAACTGCGCACTGGACGCGACTCGGAACAGAGCATCGCATCAACATCATTGATACTCCTGGCCACGTAGATTTTACGGCCGAGGTAGAGCGCTCACTCAGGGTTCTTGATGGTGCTGTAGCTGTGTTTTGTGCGGTTGGTGGTGTGGAACCGCAATCGGAAACGGTCTGGCGTCAGGCTGATCGTTACGCTGTGCCGCGTATTGCCTTTGTGAACAAGATGGATCGCATAGGCGCCGATTTCATGAACGTAGTAGACATGATGCGCGATCGTTTGGGTGCGAACGCTCACCCAGTTCAGTATCCGTTAGGTGAGGGTGAGCTCTTTACGGGCATGGTCGACATCATCGAACGTAAGGCAATTATCTTCGAAGATGAGATGGGTTCCAAGGTCACTGAAGGACCTGTGCCAGACGGTCTAACTGACACGATTGAGGATCTCCGTAACGTACTGCTCGAGGCCGCGGTCGAGCACGACGACGAATTGATTGAGAAGTACTTCGCCGGTGAGGAATTAACGGACGAAGAATTTCGTCGTGCGCTCCGTACGGCTACGATCAAGGGCGCAATATTTCCAGTGTTCTGCGGCTCCGCCTTCAAGAACAAGGGCGTGCAGGCACTTCTGGATGGTGTCATCGATTACCTGCCCTCCCCGGTGGACGTCGACGCGATCCAAGGTCACTTGCCGCAGCAGGATGAGACGCTCGAAGAACGGCCGGCAGATGATGCCGCCCCCTTCTCGGCTCTTGCATTCAAGATTGCCACGGATCCGTACGTGGGTAAGCTGACGTTTTTCCGCGTTTACTCGGGTTCGCTCCCGTCGGGCTCTTACGTGCTCAATGCCACTAAAGACAAGCGTGAGAGGGTTGGACGCATCCTGCAGATGCACGCAAACAAGCGCGACGAACTGGACGAGGTGTTCGCTGGAGATATCGCTGCTGCGATCGGTCTCAAGGATGTTAAGACAGGCGACACCCTTACCACAGAAAGTGACCCGATTATCCTGGAAGCGATGAACTTCCCGGAGCCGGTGATCGCGGTTGCTATTGAGCCCAAGACCAAGGTCGATCAGGACAAGCTGACGAATGGATTGATCAAGTTAGCGGACGAGGACCCGACTTTTCGTGTCCAGACAGATCCAGAGACGAACCAAGTCATCATCTCTGGTATGGGTGAGCTACATCTTGAGATCATCGTGGATCGGCTCAAGCGTGAGTTCAGCGTAGAGGCCAATATCGGGCGTCCTCAGGTTGCATATCGCGAGACGATTAAGAACCGTGCTGAGAAAGTGGAAGCAAAGTTTGTCAGACAGACCGGCGGACGAGGTCAGTATGGCCATGTAGTCATCAACATAGAGCCGAGTGAGCCAGGGTCAGGGTTCGTTTTTGACGACAAGATCGTAGGTGGCGTCATCCCTCGTGAGTACATCAGTTCGGTGTCAGCTGGCCTCAAAGACGCGCTCGATTCGGGGATCTTAGCCGGTTATCCGGTTATCGATGTTAAGGTCGAGTTGATCGACGGGTCGTATCACGATGTCGACTCCAGTGAAATGGCATTTAAGATTGCCGGGTCCATGGCCATGAAAGAGGGCCTCAGGAAGGCCCGAGCAGTCTTGCTAGAGCCGATTATGGACGTCGAGGTGGTGACACCAGCCGACTATATGGGTGATATCATTGGAGACCTCTCATCCCGTCGTGGCCGGGTGGGTGGCATGACCGACCGGGCTGGTGCCAGGGTGATTGGCGCCTCTGTGCCCCTCGGTGAAATGTTTGGTTATTCCACGACACTGCGTTCCCTCAGTCAGGGGCGCGCTGTCTATACGATGCAGTTTGCGCAGTATGAAGAAGTGCCAAAGTCGACCGCGGAAGAGATCATGGCGGCGTCAGGCAAGAAGGATTAAAGGACCAACTTCAGCGATAGATTCAAACGAATGTCAGACAGAATCAGAATTCGGCTTAAGGCATTTGACCACTGGGTGGTCGACCAAACGGCGGCGGATATTGTTCGCACGGCGCAAAAGACGGGGGCATCTGTCCGTGGGCCTATCCCCCTTCCTACGCGTCGACAGCGTTGGACTGTCCTTCGTTCGCCACATGTAAATAAGAAGAGTCGTGAGCAGTTTGAGATGCGTACGCACAAGAGGCTCATTGATATAGTTGATAGCCGCCCGCAGACGATCGACGCGTTGACGAAGCTGGATTTGCCGGCTGGTGTTGACGTCGAGATCAAAGTCGACTGACGGAGGGATTCCGGAGATGCCCGGATTGATTGGAAAGAAGATAGGGATGACTAGGATCTTCGATGACGAGGGAGTGCAGATTCCCGTGACTGTTATCGAGGCCGGGCCATGCCCCGTCGTGAGTGTGCGTTCCCAAGAACGGGATGGATACCATGCCGTGCAATTGGGTTTTGGTGCCAAGAAGGCTAAGCGCACCTCGAAGGCTGAAATGGGGCATGTCGCCAAGGCGGGCCTCGAGGCCGCACCTCGACTCATGCGTGAATTCCGTACTGATGACGTTGAAGAATACGAGGTGGGCCAGAGCCTCACTGTGGAGCTGTTCGAGGCTGGTGACCGGGTTAAGGTCACTGGTCGTGCTAAAGGCAGGGGGTTTCAGGGCGTGGTGAAGCGGCACGGTTTTAGTGGTCGTCCTGCCTCTCACGGTCACCCTATGTCTCGTAACCCGGGCTCACTAGGCCCGGGAACAGACCCATCCCGCGTGATTAAGGGGAAGAAGATGCCTGGTCGCATGGGTGGGGACCGGCAGACTATCCGGAACTTGCAGGTGGTGCGCGTCGATGGTGAGCGCAACCTGCTTTTCGTTAAGGGCGGTGTTCCGGGCGCCCGTGATGGTTACGTCCTGATTTCGAAGTAAGATCATGTTTAAGGCACGCTACTATAAAGCAGACGGCAAGAAGGGGAGGGCGCGGGAACTGCCTGCAGCCATCTTCGACGGAATCGTCAACAATGGCGCCATGCACCAAGTGGTGAAGGCATACCTGTCAAATCAACGACAGGGTACGGCGTCGGCAAAGACCCGTTCTGATGTTCGCGGTGGGAGCCGGAAGCCCTGGCGTCAAAAAGGTACCGGTCGCGCAAGGCAGGGAACGATCCGAGCGGTGCAGTGGGCGGGTGGTGGTGTTGCATTTCCCCCTATCCCGCATTCTTGGCGAAAGCGAGTGCCCAAGAAGGTTCGATCTCTGGCCCGTCGCTCGGCACTTAACGATCGTGCTGAGCATGATCGTGTGGTGCTCGTCGAACTGCCGATTATGGAAGTCCCCAAAACTCGGGATCTGAAGGACTTCTTGAGTGCGCTGGGTCTAGAGGGCAAGACTTTGATCCTAACTGATGGCATCAACACGAACATACACCGGTCTTCCCGAAATCTTCAGGCGATTGAGGTTCTCCCTTTCGGCACCGAGTCTGTCTATGACGTGCTATGGGCGAACACGGTCGTGATTGAATTGGGCGCGCTTGATCAGGTGGCCTCGGCTAAAGCCAGCGCTGAGAAGGCGACTGACGAAGCTCTGGTTGAGAAAGCTGCTAAAGCGCTAGAGGTGGAAGCTGAAAGCTCCGATGAGGAAGAGGTTGTCGCAGAGCCTGTTTCCGATGAGGGAGAGGGGGAGTAGCCTGATGCGAGAGCCATACGAGGTCATTATCGCACCGGTCGTGACTGAGAAGTCCACCGATCAGATGGAAAACAACACCTACAGCTTTGTTGTCGCTAAGGACGCGAATAAGATTGAAATCGGCCATGCGGTTGAGAAGTTGTGGGATGTCACGGTGAAGGATGTTCGGACTATGCGCTATGCTGGCAAGGCGAAGCGGGCTTTCATGGGCCGCATGTCCCGGGGAGCAGGCCTGGGACGTCGTCCTTCCTGGAAGAAAGCAGTCGTCCAGCTGTCTGAAGGCGACTACATTGAGCTTTACGAGGCCGGATGATGGGCATCAAAAAATTCAGGCCGATGACGCCGGGCACCCGCACCCGCTCGATACTCGACAACGAGGTGCTGACGCGGAAAGGTCCGGAAAAATCACTAACAGAATCGATGAGCAGCTCCGGTGGTCGTAACCACCACGGACGTATCACGACACGTCGTCGTGGAGGCGGCCACAAGCGCCGTTATCGCATAGTCGACTTCAAGCGTAACAAGTTCGATGTGCCAGGCACCGTGGCTCACATCGAATACGACCCAAATCGTTCTGCCAATATCGCTCTGATTCACTACTCAGACGGTGAAAAGCGTTACATAATCCATCCTAAGGGTTTGGGTATAGGTGATACGATCACAGCTGGCCCGGATGCAGATGTAAGGGTTGGGTGCGCGATGCCGATGGAACTGATCCCGCTCGGGACGACAATCCACTGCATCGAACTAAAGCCCATGAAGGGAGCACAGATGGCGAGGTCGGCTGGGACGAGCTGCCAGCTGGTTGCGAAAGAAGGGGATTACGTGACGCTTCGTCTTCCTTCGACCGAGATGCGGCGAGTGCACAAGCGTTGCATGGCTACGATCGGAGAGGTTGGGAATTCTGACCACGAGTTGACCGTAGTGGGTAAAGCAGGTGCGAATCGCTGGCGGGGTAAGCGCCCCAAGGTCCGGGGTGTAGCCATGAATCCTGTGGATCACCCCCTAGGTGGTGGTGAAGGACGTTCATCTGGGGGGCGTCCTCCGGTGTCGCCTTGGGGTAAGCGCGAAGGTAAGAAAACGCGCAAAAGGAAAAAGCAGTCAAACAAATACATCGTGCGCGGCCGCAAGCGCGGCAAAGCCACACAGTCGTAGGCGGGAGAACGATTTATGCCGCGTAGCGTTAAGAAAGGGCCCTTCATCGACGAGAAGCTTCTCGCGAAGGTCGATAATATGAATGCCGAGGGCGAGAAAAAGGTCATTAAGACTTGGTCGCGGGCATCAACGATCTCTCCGGACTTCGTCGGGCACACGATCGCCGTTCATAACGGCAACAAATTCATCCCGGTGTACATCACGGAAAATATGGTCGGTCATAAACTCGGTGAGTTCTCTCCAACTCGTCTGTTTCGAGGTCATGGTGGGAAACTCGCGGACAAGCGATCACGTTGATTATGGAAGCCAGAGCAAAGGCCCGGTCCGTCGGAATGAGCGCTCGTAAGGTGCGTTTAGTCGTGGACCAAATCCGAGGAATGTCAGTTAACGAGGCGTATGCGATTCTTCAGTACTCGAAGAAGCGTGCCGCGGAGCCTGTGGGTAAAACCCTCCGCTCTGCTGTGGCTAATGCCCAAGTAAAGTCGCAGGACGAGGGTGAGATGATCGATATCGATGATCTTTTCGTGCGTGAGGCCTATGTCGATGAGGGACCCACCCTCAGTCGCTGGCGAGCACGGGCCCAAGGACGCGCATCTCCGATCCGTAAGCGCACGAGCCACATCACTGTGGTCGTGGATTCAAAGGACGCCTGAGGGTATGGGACAGAAGACACATCCGGTCGGATTCAGGCTCGGAATCGTTAAGGATTGGAAATCTCGCTGGTACGCTGAGCGCGATTTCCCACGCCTCCTGAATGAAGACGAAACTATTCGTAAGTACCTTCGCAGACGGCTCACGCATGCCGCTCTCGCGATGGTCGAAATCGAGAGAAAGCCGAGCAAGATCGTGGTGACCTTGCACACAGCGCGCCCTGGCGTCGTAATCGGGAAGCGTGGAGCCGAGGTAGACAAGCTTCGCGACGAACTGGCAGTGCTGACAAACGCTGAGATCTCCGTGAATGTTGAAGAGATAAAGCGTCCTGAAATCAGTGCGTATCTAGTAGCGGAAAACGTAGCGCACCAGTTGAGGCAGAGAATTTCTTTCCGTCGTGCGATGAAGAGAGCTGTCCAGTCGGCGATTCGAGCTGGTGCTGAAGGGATCAAGATCCAGTGTGCAGGTCGACTCGGGGGTGCCGAAATAGCACGAACTGAAGGCTATAACGAGGGTCGAGTGCCCCTGCACACACTTAGGGCTGACATTGATTACGCCGAAGTGCCTGCTTTTACCACCTACGGTGTAGTGGGAGTGAAGTGTTGGATCTTCAATGGAGAGATCGTTGACGAGCGCCGTGGCCGCACTTACTCCACCGGCTCCTGATTTAAGGATTGAGGATTTAGACCATGTTATCGCCTAGTAGAGTAAAGCGCAGAAAGACTCATAAGGGTCGTATGCGCGGGAAGGCTTTCCGGGGAAGCAAGGTCTCTTTTGGGGACTATGGCCTCCAGGCACTCGAGCCCACATGGATTTCGAATCGTCAGATTGAGTCCGCTCGTGTCGCTATGACGCGCCACATCAAGAGGGGTGGGAAGGTTTGGATCAGGATTTTCCCCGATAAGCCAATTACTCAGAAGCCGGCTGAGACCCGAATGGGTAAAGGTAAGGGTAACCCGGAGAAATGGGTTGCCGTGGTCAAGCCTGGACGGATCATGTTCGAGCTTGAGGGCGTGTCGGAAGAGGTTGCGAAGCGTGCTATGGAATTAGCCGCGGCCAAGCTGCCCATAAAGTGCAAGTTCGTCGTACGCGAACGGCAGCTCTAGGAGACAACAAACAAAATGAAGCCTGAAGACATTCGCGACATGAGCGACGCAGAGATTGAGGCGCGGCTCAGTGAACTCAAGGAGGAGCAATTCAAGCTCCGCTTCTCGAGTTCAATGATGGAAGTCGAGAACAATGCCCTGATTGGGCAGGTGCGTCGCGACATCGCGCGCATCAAGACGGTCCTTCGCGAGCGTGAGCTCGCCCAGAACGCGTGACGAGAGACATGAGCGAGAACACCACCACCGAGCGTAACCGTCGTAAGACCCGCACTGGAGTCGTGGTCAGCGATGCCATGAACAAAACAGTGATTGTCAATATCGAGAGGAGGTTCGCACATCCGCTTTATGGCAAGGGGATGAAGCGAACGAAGAAGTACCATGCCCACGATGAGAACAACGAATACCAAGTTGGTGACACCGTGCGTATCGTTGAGACGCGCCCGCTGTCCAAAACTAAGCGGTGGCGTGTTGTTGAGCTCATCGAGCGCCCGGTCTGACCGATAGCCAGAACTAGAGAGACACCATGATTCAGCAAGAGTCAATCCTTCGGATTGCCGATAACACGGGAGCCAAAGCCGCGCTATGTATTCGCGTCCTGGGTGGCTCGCGTCGGCGTTATGCTGGCGTGGGCGATGTGATTGTCGCGACGGTAAAGGATGCGATCCCTAATGCGGGGATCAAGAAGGGAACGGTGGTTAAGGCCGTGGTAGTCCGCACTGCTAAAGAGAGTCGCCGTCGAGATGGCACATACATCCGTTTCGATGACAATGCGGCCGTAATCATCGACGACAACGGTGAACCTAGAGGGACCCGTATTTTTGGCCCCGTTGGTCGCGAACTGCGTGAGAAGAAGTACATGAAGATCGTTTCGTTGGCTCCGGAGGTTCTCTGATGGCCAAGCACAAAATTATGAGGGGTGATCAGGTCAAGGTCATTCGTGGGAATTACCGAGACATGGTCGGATCCGTCTTGGAGGTCTACCCCGAAACGGACCGTCTTCGAGTTGAGGGAGTGAATATGCGCAAGCGCCACACCCGCCCGAGTGAACAAAATCCGGATGGGGGTATCATTAGCTTTGAGGGTGCGATTCACATATCGAATGTGATGCTTGTGGATCCGGCTACGGAAGAGGCAGGTCGGGTGCGTATTCGAGTTGAAGAAGATGGTTCTAAAGAAAGGATCTCCGTGAAGAATGGGAATCCGATAGCGAAGCCGCAGTAAATCACGCGAGCCGGATACGCGACTAAAGCGCCCGGCCGGTAACAGCTAAGAGGGAACGAAGTGGACAAGATTCAGCCGAGAATGAAAACGCACTACGACACGTACGTGCGGGCGAAGCTCCAAGAGGAGTTTGCGTTCTCGAATGCACATCAGATTCCAACGCTTGAAAAGATCGTTCTCAACGTTGGTGTCGGTGAGGCCGCCAAGGATCAAAAACTACTGGTGAGTGTGGTAGAGGAATTGGAAATAATCACTGGTCAAAAAGCGAACACCAATCGCGCGAAGAGATCAATTTCCAACTTCCAACTGCGTGAAGGCATGCCGGTAGGCGCGTCTGTTACCCTCCGTCGCGATCGCATGTGGTTTTTTCTTGATCGCCTTGTCAGTACTGCGATCCCACGCATCCGTGATTTCCGGGGCTTGTCGACAAAATCGTTTGATGGCCGCGGAAACTACACAATGGGCATTCGAGAGCAGATTATCTTTCCCGAAATCAACTTCGATGACGTCAAGAAGATTCACGGGATGGATCTCACGTTCGTGACGTCCACTCAGAAAGACGACGAAGGCTTCGCACTACTTCGTGCGCTGGGCTTTCCCTTCCGAGGAGAGGTGCCGGTTCAGGTCGGCGCTTCCGCATAAGAGAGAGAGAGAGAATTAGATGGCCAGAAAAGCGCTCGTCGAAAGGGGCAAGAAGAAGCCCAAGTTCGCGGTACGGCAACGTAATCGCTGTCAGCGGTGCGGTCGCCCGCGCGCGTATCTGCGCAAGTTCGGAATCTGCCGAATTTGCTTCCGTCAGATGTCGCTTCGGGGTGAGATCCCCGGCGTGCGCAAGTCGAGCTGGTAGGGGGAAATAGAACTATGATGACTGATCCTGTAGCTGACATGCTCACCCGAATTCGCAACGCTGGACAGGCGAAGCACAAGTGGGTCGACATGCCAGTTTCAAAGCTTAAAGTCGAGGTCGCAAGACTCCTTGAGGAGAGTCACTTCGTGCACACGCACAAGGTGCTTGAAGATGGCCGCTTCGGTGTGTTGCGTATTTACCTCAAATATCACGACGAAAAACCGATTATCCGACACTTAGAGCGTGTGTCGCGTCCGGGCCGCCGGCATTACGTCGGCAAGGACGAGATCCCACGCGTCCGTAACGGTCTCGGTATCGCGATCATGTCCACCTCCGCAGGAATCCTCTCCGACCGGGAAGCTCGTACCCAGGGCGTCGGTGGCGAGGTTCTTGCGCGGGTCTGGTAGAAACAGAGGGTCAACGATGTCTCGTATTGGAAGAATGCCTGTTTCGATCGCCAAGGGCGTCGAGGTCAAGCAATCGAATGGCACGCTGGTAGTGAAGGGTCCCAAAGGGACTCTAGATCTGCACGTGCATCCCGAAATGAAGGTGGTGGTCGATGAGGCCGAAGTGCGTGTTGAGCGGCCTTCGGACCATAAAGACCACCGTGCCCTTCACGGCCTAACCCGGTCTTTGATCAACAACATGGTGGTTGGTGTCACCGATGGGTTCTCGAAGACTCTAGAAATCATTGGCGTAGGGTACCGCGCCGAGGTGAAAGGGAAGGGTATTACCCTGCACCTTGGCTTCAGTCACCCGGTGGCTTACGAGGCAGCTGAGGGCGTCAAGTTGGAGTGTCCGGATCAGACGACGGTAATCGTATCGGGTGCCGACAAGCAGAAAGTCGGTCAGGCAGCAGCCGAGATACGTTCGTTCCGTCCGCCTGAGCCCTACAAGGGTAAGGGTGTCCGTTATCAAGGCGAACACGTCCGGCGTAAGGCCGGTAAGACCGCCGGAGCCTAGTGATGATAAAAGCAAGTAAGCTCAGGGGGAGTCGCGCACTCCAGCGAAAGCGCCGTCATTGGCGGGTCCGCAATTCGGTTGAGGGTACTACTGAAAGGCCTCGTCTAGTAGTGTTCCGTTCGCTCAAAAACATTGAAGGTCAGATCGTGGATGACTCTTCCGGAAAGACGCTGATTGGTATGTCAACGTTATCGGAAGATCTCCGTGATTTCAAAGCAGAAGGGTCTAACCGGCGGACAGAACACGCTTTTGCGGCCGGTAAGCTTCTGGCAGAGTGTGCAAAAAAACAGGGAATCGATTCCGTGGTCTTCGATCGCGGTGGGTATAAGTATCACGGGCGAGTAAAGGCTTTCGCCGATGGAGCCCGAGAGGGCGGCCTGGAGTTCTAATGGCAGACAACGAAAAGAAGCAAGAGACCGAAGCAGAAACTGCGAAGACCGCCTCCGCGGGTGGAGAAGGTCCCGCTCAGAGTGCTGCTGGTCGTGGTGGCGGGCAAGGGGGTAAGGGCCGAGGTGCTGGCCAGGGAGGTCGTGGCCGTGGAAAGGGGGGCAAAAAGCGTGATGATCGCCGTGGAAGAGACAGTGACATGGTCGAGAACGTCATCTTTATCAACCGAGTATCGAAGGTTGTGAAAGGTGGTCGTCGCTTCTCGTTCTCAGCGCTTGTGGCTGTGGGCGATCAAAAGGGAAACATTGGGGTTTCGCTTGCTAAGGCTAATGAGGTCGCTGAAGCGATACGAAAGGCTTTCGAGCGTGCGAAAAGTAACATGGTCAAAGTTCCGATTGAGAACGGGACCCTTCCACACGATATCGTGGGTGAGTGGGGTGCCGGACGGGTACTGATGCGTCCAGCCGCGCCCGGTACAGGTGTTATAGCCGGAGGTCCGGTACGCGCCGTTCTTGAGGCGGCTGGCGTTACCGATGTGCTAACGAAGAGCCTTGGAACCAACAATCCGATCAACGTTGTGCGCGCAACTATGAACGGTCTCGAAGAGCTCGTGACCGCAGAGCAGGCGGCAGAAGAGCGGGGAGTCTCCGTAGAGACATTGAGGGCGCACCGTGGCTAAGAAAAGTGAAGTTAAGAAGGTCCGTGTGACCCAAAAGCGCAGTGGCATAGGTCGCCAAGAGGGTCACCGCCGTACGATCCGCGCACTGGGAATCAAGCGCCACCAACAAAGTGTGGTGCATGAACTCACTCCGGCCATTGAAGGGATGATCAAGAAGATCTCCTACATGGTCGAGGTAGAAGAGGTCGAGTAAATGGCAGAGTTACATGATTTGAGCCCGAGCGGTGGCTCCCATCGCGGGCAAAAGCGAAAAGGGCGCGGGCCAGGGTCAGGAAATGGCAAGACAGCGGGTCGTGGTCAAAAGGGGCAGAAGTCTCGATCAGGCGGAAGCATACATCCGCGGTTCGAGGGTGGTCAGATGCCCCTTACACGCCGAATTCCCAAGAGGGGGTTCAAGAGCCTGAACCGTGTCGAGTACCAGGTCGTTAACCTACGTGATTTTGCTAAGCTAGATGGCTCTGATGTCTCCCCAGAAATACTCAAGGCCGCTGGACTCGTGAGGTCCCTGAAGAAACCAGTAAAGGTTTTGGCTGTTGGGGATGTGTCTGCAAAATTCTCCGTCAGCGCACACAAATTTAGTGCAGCGGCCCAAGCCAAGATCGAAGCCGCTGGGGGCTCGGTTGTAGTTATCGGCTCTTCCTCCTCGGACGAGTAGGGCACGGCTAAGTCATGGCGAACAATCCCATTGCGAATCTCCTTCGAGCTCCAGAACTCAAGGAGAAGCTTCTTTTTACGCTCTTTATCCTGCTGGTCTACCGGGCAGGTGCTCACATCACGGTACCATCGCTGGATGTGAATGCGTTGCGGGCGGCATTTGGAAGCCTCCAGAACACGTTCTTCGGCATCTACGATATGTTCGTCGGTGGAGGGTTGTCTCGGGCGACAATCCTCGCTCTCGGCATCATGCCTTATATCTCTGCGAGCATCATGTTCCAGCTCCTCGCTGCGGTCTTCCCGACCATCGAGAAGCTTCAGAAAGAAGGTGAGGATGGTCGTAAGAAGCTCACGCAGTGGACCCGCTATACGACCGTAGGGCTCTCTGCCGCGCAAGCCTACGGGTACTCGGTTTTCTTGCAGTCAATTCCAGGTGCTGTCTCTACTCCAGGGTTCGGCTTCACGTTTACCACGGTGGTTGTGCTGACTGTTGGTGCCATCTTTGTGATGTGGCTCGGTGAGCAGATTACGGATCGTGGGATCGGCAACGGGATGTCGCTCCTGATTTTCTTCTCCATCATTGAGACTTTCCCAGCAGCGCTAGGCAGGACCTATGAGTCATTTGCGTTGGGAGAGATTGGGTTCGTAGCTCTACTGATACTGCTCGGCCTCGTAGTATTCATAACGGCGGCTGTGGTAGCGATGACGATGGCTGCGCGCAAAATCCCAGTGCAGATACCACGAAAGGTTGTTGGCCGAGGTCGGATTAGAGAAGGTCAGAAGAGCTTCGTCCCACTGCGAGTCAATTCAGCTGGAGTAATGCCGATCATCTTTGCGCAGTCATTCATTGTGATTCCGGGCACAATGGCTGCGTTTTCGGACTTCGCGTCTGTGTCCATGATGGCTGAACTCTTTCAGCCGATGACGAGAACATACGATATCACATACGGCTTGCTCATTGTGTTCTTCACGTACTTCTACACGGCGATCATCTTTAATCCTGTCGACCTAGCGGAAAACTTGAAGAAGCAGGGTGCGTTTATCCCAGGTGTTAAGCCGGGTGCGCGTACTGCTGAGTACATCGATCGAGTGCTCACTCGAGTGACCCTTCCGGGCTCGTTCTATCTCGCGTTAGTCGCTTTGGTGCCGTTTTGGATTATGCAGTGGTTTGGCATTCAAACGTTCTTTTTCGGAGGTACCAGCCTCCTGATCGTTGTCGGTGTCGGACTTGATACGGTCCAGCAGGCTCAGCAGCTCCTGCACATGAGGCACTATGATGGCTTCATGAAGAAGGGCCGCGTGAAGATGCGCGGTCGCCAGGGCTACATGTAGTCTGACAGGATCAGGTGAGGTAATCCACATGACTACTGAACTCCCGAGGTCGGGGATGGTTGTCGTGCTTCTTGGCCCTCCCGGTGCAGGGAAGGGCACACAAGCACTCAGGATGATTGATGAACGCTCTGCCGTGCATGTTTCGACGGGAGATCTCCTTCGAGCGGCTCGTAGGGAAGGCACTGAGTTAGGCCGGCTAGCGCAGGGGTATATGGATCGAGGCGAACTGGTGCCCGACAGCGTCATTCTGGATCTCGTGAAGGCCCACCTGGCAACGATAGACGATGCGACCGACGTATTCTTCGATGGCTTTCCCCGCACGACGGACCAGGCGATCAGTCTTGACGGCGTTCTTAAGGATTCTGGTCGGGCTATCGGAACCGTAGTGCTGTTCGACGTTCCTGACGACACATTAATTAAGCGCTTGAGTGGACGGCGTAGCTGTCCCGACTGTGGCTCGGTCTACAACACCTTTTTTAGCCCTCCCGCGGTCGAGCATGTATGTGACAGATGTGGTGGTGCTCTTGTTCACCGGGAAGATGATGGGCCAGAGACGGTCGCCCGCAGATTGCAGGTATACCAAGCGCAGACTACTCCGCTTATCGACTTTTATCAGGCTCACTCAGCTTCCGTAACGACGATTGCCGCTGATCGAGATGTAGGAGATGTATACGCTGATTTCTGCGATGCAGTTGATGTCGCTTTCCGAGAGATGTCATGATCAAGCTCAGATCCAGGGAAGAGATGGATACGATCGCTTGTGCCGGTTCTGTCATAGCTCGTTGCCATGCCGAGCTGTCGGAGCGGATCGTTCCCGGAGTATCAACTGGTGAAATAGACGAATTCGTCGAAGAGTTCATTGTTGCCCACGAGGGAGCGATCCCGGCGTTCAAGGGCCTATATGGGTTTCCGGGTAGTGCGTGCATCTCGCTGAACGAGGAAGTCGTTCATGGGATCCCCAGTACGAAACGCATCCTCAGCGAAGGTGACATCGTTTCTGTGGACATTGGTGTCCAACTCGATGGATGGTATTCCGATTCGGCTCGCACGTTTGCGGTAGGAACGATTTCCGAAGAGGCGCAGGCTCTTATGGACGTGACGTCGCTTGCGCTTGCCGCAGCGGTTAAGGCGACAGTCCCCGGGAACCATGTGGGCGATATCGGTGCGGCTGTGGTCGAAATATGTGAGGGCACTGACTACGGGATCATTCGAGAACTTGTGGGTCACGGTGTTGGCCGTGAGTTGCATGAGGAACCTCAGGTGCCGAACTATGGTTTGGCCGGAGACGGACCTTTACTAAAGGAAGGAATGGTGCTCGCAATCGAACCGATGCTCTCAGCCGGAACCCACCGTATCAAGACGTTGGATGACGGTTGGACTGTAATTACGGCCGATCGTTCACTTTCTGCCCATTTTGAACATACGGTGGGTATTACACCATATGGGCCAAGAATTCTGACTGCGGCATGAAGTTGGAATCGCTCTGTGAATCGAGGTTCAGATATGCCTTGAGACGGCCCTCAGCACTAGTTATACTTTCAAGCTCTGCTAAAAACGGATACGGAGACTAGAGGTGAAGGTCCGAAGCAGCGTAAAACCAATTTGTGAACATTGTAAGGTGATCCGCCGGAAGGGTGTCGTGCGGATCATCTGTTCGCGTAATCCTAAGCACAAGCAGCGGCAGGGTTAGTCATGGCACGCATTGCTGGAGTCGATCTCCCGCGTGGTAAGCGGATAGAGGTTGCCCTCACGTATATCTATGGGATTGGCTCGACTCGGGCCAAGCAAATCCTAGACGCGTGCGGTGTGGATCCTGACCGGAGAGCTCAGGATGTAAGTGACGATGATGTGAATCGAATTCGTCGCCAGATCGAAGGGGATTTCAAGGTGGAAGGGACGCTCCGGACCGAGCGTTCTATGGATATCAAGCGGCTGATGGATATAGGCTGCTATCGTGGGTTGCGGCACCGCCGCGGCCTTCCGGTTCGTGGTCAGCGCACTAGCACCAACGCGAGGACGCACAAGGGTAAGAGACGTGCGATTGCCGGTAAGAAGGCGCCGCCGAAGAAGTAAACATGGCGCCGCAAGATGGTGGGATAATGCAAACCGTTTCCCGCCATCCCGGCTCATGAGCATTATGAAGTCGATCCGCTAGAAACAGGACACTGACACGTGGCCCAGCCAGTAACCAAAAAACGCAAAAAGGTCGTCGAGGCCGAAGGCGTCGCCCACATAAAGGCGAGCTTCAACAACACGATGATTACGATAACGGACAGTGCGGGTGACACTATCGCCTGGGCGAGTGCCGGTAAGGCGGGATTCAAGGGCTCGAAGAAGTCTACCCCGTTTGCGGCGACGGTGGCTGGCGAGCAGGTTGGGCGTGAGGCTGTGTCTATGGGAGTGAAGCGTGTTGACGTGCGCGTTCAGGGTCCGGGTTCCGGACGTGAATCTGCGATTCAGGCGCTTGCTGCGGCTGGTCTTTTCATCAAGTCCATTCTCGATGTCACGCCGCTTCCACACAATGGTTGTCGGCCACCGAAGAAGCGTAGGGTTTAAGCTATGGCTCGCTATACCGGACCCGTCTGCAAGCTCTGTCGCCGAGAAGGCCAAAAGCTGTTTTTGAAGGGTCAAAAGTGCTACACAGAGAAATGTCCAATTGAGCGTCGCGCCTATCCGCCGGGCCAGCATGGACCAGCGCAGGCACGTCGTCGTAAGCAGTCGGACTATGCGTTACAGCTTCGCGAGAAGCAAAAGGTGAAGAGGATTTATGGCTTGCCCGAGAAGCAGTTTCGAAGCCTTTTCGAGTACGCCAACCACATTCCGGGTGTGACGGGTGACAATTTACTTGTCGCGCTTGAGTCTCGGCTGGACAACATCATCTTCAGGATGGGCTTTGCGCAGAGCCGCAGCCAAGCCCGCCAGATTGTTCGTCACCGACATGTCGAAGTGAATGGTGGCACGGTAGATGTTCCTAGCTTCCGTGTGTCCGGAGGCGATGAAATAGCTATTCGCGCGAAATCGAAAAATATGCTCCCGATCGAGGCATCTCTAGAGGCTCGGACGCGCCCTACTCTTCCTGAGTGGTTGGCGTTAGATGAGAAAGCTCGGGTCGGTCGGGTTGTCCGGACACCTATGCGCTCGGACATATCGTTCCCGATTCAGGAACAACTGATCGTGGAGCTCTACTCTAAGTAGTAATGAATTCGCCGCGGCTCATGTGGAGAGTCTTAGGCGTCAACGGAGCACTCAGGAGGGTACTGTGGAACTAGATCTGGACGGACTCGTGCTTCCCGATCGTATCGAGCGGGCAGACGATACGGACAGCGCGCGGTCAGCTCAGTTCGTGGTTGAGCCGCTCGAACGTGGGTTCGGTCACACGCTCGGGAATTCGGTGCGGAGGGCTTTGCTCTCTTCTCTGAGGGGGTCGGCCGTATGGGCTTTCCGTATAGACGGGGTCGTGCACGAGCACCAGACGATTCAAGGTGTGGTCGAAGATGTCCATCAAGTGATTCAGAATCTCAAGGCACTCGTGGTCTCGCTAGACGACGATGTCGATGATGTTGTTCTGAAGCTCAACGTCGAGAAGGCCGGTCTGGTCACTGCTGGTATGATCCAAGCCCCCGCGGGCTCTGAAGTCATGGATGAAGACCATCACTTGTTTACGCTTCAGGAGGATAGATCCCTCAGTATGGAGCTCTATGTGAACAAAGGGCGTGGCTTTGTTCTCGCCAGTGCACATGAGATTCCGCGGGATGGAGGCTTGGACAAGTTGGTGGACTTGGTTCGGATCGATGCGATCTATAACCCGGTCCGGCGGGCGAATTTTTCTGTCGAAGAGACACGGGTAGGTCAGCGGACAGACTTTGACCGTCTCACCCTGCACATTGAGACCGACGGATCGGTTGATCCAGAAGGCGCGGTTGCGTACGCGGCCGAACTAGTTCGGAAACACTTGGAGTACATGCTTTACTTTGCAGAGGGTGGGATTCCAGAAGTTGTTCCTCAAGGTGCGTCGCCAGTACCGGAGCGTCTCCAGGAGCTTTTGGTGCAGCCTATTGAAGAGTTGGCTGAGCTTTCAGTTCGATCAAGAAACTCGCTGCAGAAGGAGAGCATTCAGACATTGAGCTCTCTTGTCCAAAGAAGCGAAGATTCGATGCTTCAGATTGAGAATTTTGGGAAAAAATCGCTCAAAGAAATTTCGGACTTCCTAGAAGAGCATGGTCTTCGTTTTGGTATGAAGGTCGAACAGGGAGATGACGGTCGCCTTTTCTTCATGGAAGATGAGGCTGCAGCTTCGGCCGGCAGCGAGGATTAAAGCGTGCGTCATCGCAAGAAGGGCAGGCAGCTCTCCCGTACTCGCAGTCATCGCAAGGCGACTCTGCGTAACCTTGCGACATCCTTGTTTCGTCATGAGCGAATAGAGACGACTACGGCCAAGGCGAAAGAGCTCCGCCCTTTCGCTGAGCGACTCATAACTCTGGCGCGTCGAGGGGATGTGCATGCACGCAGGTTGGCAGCTACGAAGATCCAGGATCGCGAGGTTCTGGGTAAGCTGTTCGACGAGATTGCTCCGCGGTACTTAGAGCGTCCGGGGGGATACACTCGGGTGCTCAAGCTTGGGAATCGAAAAGGTGACGCGGCAGAGATGTCGCTGATCGAACTCGTCGGTTAGCTTGGCCGCCGTCACACGCTCAGACTCTTCCAAAGGAAGGATGAAGGAAATGTCGGACAACGTTTCACGGCGCGGTGCAGCAGATATGGGAATGCTGCTGATGATCTTAGCATTCGCGGTCATCGGTGGATTCATGTTCTGGCTAAATGGTCAGGCAGCTGCAGAGCGTCAGGCCCAATTGGATGCCGCAGCCGCGCGTGCGGCTGCAGAAGAAGAGGCTGCTGCTGCGACCGTCGAGACGGTTGCGATCGGAGATATCGAAGTTGATCCAACACCTTATGTGGGGACTAAGCTGCGCAGTGAGGGTGCTGTAGCGAGCATGCTGGGGACTCAGGGTTTCTGGCTGGCAACGCCTAGCGGAAACCCTTTCCTAGTGTCCTGGTCAGCGGAGGCATTCGATGGCCCAGCTATTGCTATGGGTGACACCATTGCGGTTGAGGGGGTGGTAACTGAAATGCAGGAACTGACTCTGGTAGAATGGTCTACAGCTCAGACTATCTCTGATGTCGACCGTATGGTTGCTGAATTCGCGACCCATTACATCGACGCCGATCGCGTGGACATCATGCGCGGAGAGGGCGAAGCTGAGGAAGGCTCCGAGGGTGCAGCCGGCGGGAACTGAGTCAAACAAGTCAATGATTCGAACAAAGCAGGAATAAAGAGATGGCTCGAGTGTGCTACATATGCGAAAAGCGTCCCGCGACCGGCAACAATGTCAGTCACGCGCATAACAAGACACGTCGCCGTTGGCTGCCAAACCTTCAGACGGTCAAGATCGTCGACGAGAGTGGTCAGCGTCGGCGGGTACGTGTGTGTACCCGGTGTATTTCTGCCGGCTTGGTTATCAAAGCTCCGCCGATAACGGTCGAGGTCTAACAAGTCGAGTGGGCCTGAGAGCCGGAGGCGCTTGAGTAGCGTCGACTCACGATACAGAGGCCTTCCCGAGCGATCGGGAGGGCCTTTGCTCATTGATAAAACAATCGGAATTACGTTTTGGACCTTCTAGTTACCGGCGGCACTGGTCTGCTGGGATCTGCGGTGGTCAGGGCAGCAGAGGAGAGGAATTGGAAGGTTACTGCTCCTTCCCATTCTGAGATGGACGTTGTTGACCTAGAGTCTTGTGTACGGGTGATAAAGTCGAAGTCTCCTGATTGTGTGATTCACTGCGCTGCGTTTACCGAGGTAGATAAGGCGGAGATGGAGCCCGAACGGGCGATGCGAGTGAATCGAGATGGTTCTGCGAACGTTGCACGAGCTGCAGTCTTAGCCGGATCTGACATCGTTCATATTTCAACGGATTACGTGTTCGATGGCCGTGCGAAATCCCCGTACGGAACGGACGAGCCAGTATCACCACTTGGAGTTTATGCAACTTCTAAAGTGGCGGCGGAAACGGCCGTTATTGAGGAAACCTCAGGTCTTGTATCACTCCTTATAGTTCGCACAGGGTGGTTGTATGGGGGCGGGCGTAGAGATTTCGTAGATAAGGTGCTCGAGAGTGGTGAAGCCGGTGAAGATCTGCAGATTGTTGATGATCAGAGAGGGTGTCCGACATGGACCTGCAACGCGGCGGAGTCAGTGCTTGATCTTATCGACTTGGAAATGTCGGGAATAATGAACGTGAGAGACGCCGGCCAGACGACGTGGTGTGAATTCGCCAGAGCGGTTTTGGGTATGGCCGGGATAAGTTCGACCGTTGAAGGTGTTTCTTCACGATCGTTTGGTGCGCCTGCTCGCCGTCCTTCATATTCAGTTCTTGACTTAGCCGACACGGAGTTGGCGCTTCAACGAAAGATGATGCCATGGCGAAAGGCATTGCGATTATACATGAGCAAACGGAGCTGAGACTGTGTCGGAAACGCAACAGGAGCTGAGTTTTTCAAGGTGTTCTGATGCGATGCAGTGCATACAGTCCCAGAGCCTTCTCGCGGTGCAAGTATCAAGCTCGGAGACAGTATGAAAGGAGTAGTCCTTGCCGGTGGTTTGGGAACTCGTCTGCTCCCTATGACGCGTGTTACCAATAAGCATCTGCTGCCCGTCTTCGATCGCCCGATGATTTACTATCCTCTCCAGCAACTCACTTCAGCAGACATCGACGATATCCTAGTCGTAACTGGAGGTGATCACGCTGGAGATTTTCTGAAGGCATTAAGAAATGGCCAGGACTTTGGGCTAGATCACCTCCGATACGCATATCAAGAGGGTGAGGGCGGTATTGCAGCAGCTCTAGCTCTAGCCGAGGACTTCGCGGGAGGAGAGCCGATAGTGGTAATACTTGGTGATAACTTGTTCGAAGATTCTCTCGCACCCTTGATCCATGAGTTTCAGCGAAATCCGATTGGGGCGATGCTGCTCCTCAAGGAGGTGGACGACCCGGATCGATTTGGTGTCGCTGCGGTCGAAGGAGACCGCGTTGTTAGTATCATAGAGAAGCCTTCAGAGCCGGAGACGAACCTCGCTGTCACTGGTTGCTATATGTACGATTCGAGGGTTTTTGATGTTATTCGGGGTCTTACGCCGTCCGAAAGAAACGAGTTGGAGATCACTGATGTGAACAATCAGTACATAGCTTGGCAGGAAATGCGACACATTAAACTGAAGGGCTGGTGGACGGACGCGGGGACGCGTCCCTCACTTCACCATGCGGCTAATCTTGTTGCTGAGTCTCGCGAGAACCCGGTCTTGAGCGGTAGGCGAGTAGTTGGTGAGCTTGAGTCTTCCGGAGGGGCTTGAGCTTATGCGCGTCCTCGTGACGGGAGGTGCAGGTTTCATTGGGTCGAGCCTCGTTCGTCACTTACTCGACGAGGACCCGGGTACACATGTCACGACTCTGGACGCGCTCACATACGCTGGACACTTAGAGAATCTGTCTGGAGTACTAGACAGCCCACGCCACAAATTCGTACGAGGTGACGTCTGTGACGGACATCTTTTGCGTGAGGTCATGAAAGAAGTCGACCTAGTGTTTCACCTCGCAGCAGAGTCACATGTCGATCGTTCGATTGAGCAAGATCAGCCGTTCGTCAGGACGAATGTGGTTGGCACTGCGATGACGCTGGCGGCAGCGCTAGAGACTTCGGTCAGCCGCTTCATAAATGTGTCAACCGATGAAGTGTACGGAGAACTGCCGTGGAGAGATCCTAAGGAATACGAGGGTGGTTTTTCCGAGGTTCTAGGGCAGGGAATGAACCGTAGCGTTGACGATAGAGAGCGATTCACCGAGGACACCCCTCTTTCGCCGCGATCTCCGTATGCGGCTACAAAAGCGGCCGGGGATCACCTTTCGCATGCTTACCATGTAACCCATGGGTTAGACGTAGTTATAACGCGCTGCTCGAACAACTATGGTTCACGTCAGTATCCAGAGAAGCTTATTCCGCTAATGGTCCGGAAAGCCCTTAAGGGAGACTCTCTGCCGGTATATGGTGACGGTCTTCACGTGCGGGATTGGATCCACGTCGACGATCATTGCCGGGGCCTAATTGCGGCTGCTCGGCATGGGACAGCTGGGCGCGTGTACAATTTCGGCGGTGACTCCGAAAGGACGAACTTGAGTGTAGTGAGCGACATTCTTGAGGTGCTAGGGCTGTCTGATTCTCTGATCGAATTCGTGAAGGATCGCGCAGGGCATGACCGTAGGTATGCAATCGATGCGTCTCGTGCTCGAGACGAACTTGGATGGTCACCGCAAATCGAGTTCGGCCAAGGGCTGGAGAGCACCGTCGAGTGGTACCGAAGTCAGTCAGACTGGTTAGAAGTGGTTACGCGCTCGTGACTCTGTCATAATCTCTGGTACCGTTCCAGCACGGTGTTCTTTGATTATCGTTTTCCATCCCCCAAACACTATCTAGAACGGAAATATGACGGAGCAAACATCGACTACGCTCGGAATCATAGGGCTGGGATACGTAGGCTTGCCGCTTGCTGTGGAAGCGGGGCGGGCTGGTATCAAGGTCCTCGGCTTTGACGTCAATCCGTCGGTTGTCGATATCGTGAATGCGGGGGGGTCACACATTCAGGATGTTCCAGCGGCTAATATTGAGAAGCTCCGACAGGATAGATGCCTCGAGGCAACCTTTGACATGACCCGTCTGAGGGAATGTGATGTAGTGTCCATCTGTGTACCCACACCGCTGTCAAAGACACGTGACCCCGATGTTTCTTATATCCTTGCGGCTTCTGAATCAGTTGCCGAAGGATTGCATACCGGTCAGGTGATCGTGCTTGAGTCCACCACGTATCCGGGAACGACGAGGGAAGTTTTACTTCCCGCCCTTGAGGCAACTGGGTTAAGAGTGGGCAAGGATTTTCACCTCTGTTTCTCGCCGGAGCGTGTCGACCCGGGAAATCCGAAGTGGCATACAAAGAACACGCCAAAAGTGATCGGTGGCATCACGAAGGAATGCACAGCCGCGGGAGTGGAGTTCTATGAAAGGTTCTTAGACACTCTGATTCCAGTATCCTCGACCGAGGCCGCTGAGATGACGAAGATTCTAGAGAACACGTTTCGGGCTGTGAACATCGGGCTTGTAAACGAGAC
>DLTN01000037.1:0-2864 GCA_002500925.1 Gemmatimonadales bacterium UBA7835
TTTTCGGTTATGCCTCCTACCTCTTCCGTCGAAAGAGACAGGATCACCGTCCCGCCGCGAACATCCATGTCCGGATGGTGCTTGCAGCTGTCTGCTATGGTCGCCACCCGATTTACAAAAACGATGGAGTCACGGAAGCGCGTAAAGACGAACTCTTTCGTCAGTTTGTTTGCGCGCCGCTTCCAGCCCTTACGATTTTCAAGCCAACCGCGGACCGACTCCTTATTGAGCTTCTTGGCTTTCTCCGCCACTGCCATCCAACAACTCCCTGTCCCTGTATTCGAACCAGCTGGGGCAATCGCCAAGGCTCTCTCTATGACGACACCTACACGTCTCCGTACGTCCTGGGACACATACGTTTACAGAAACGTTGAGAGGGGTTGAGCCACCCGAACGCCTCGTATAGTATTTTGGCCCTTCAGAAATGAAAGCTTGTTTTGCCCCTATCGTCTAGTGGCCTAGGATATCGCCCTCTCACGGCGAAGACCGGGGTTCGAGTCCCCGTAGGGGTATGCGGTTGAGGTCCGAGTCGAGGGCTTGGGCCTCAGTCGCAGCTAAGGTCGCTTAGCTCAGCTGGTAGAGCGCTACGTTCACATCGTAGATGTCGCAGGTTCGAGTCCTGCAGCGACCATTACAAACCCTAACGGCCACTACCGAGGATCGACCCGGTCAGCTTCTGATACTCCATGTGGTAAGCGAGGCAAACGACTTCTCTGTCGCTGATCTGCGTCCACGAGGCCTCTGTCGGGTGCATCGCAAGGAAATCGAGCTCTGACTCTTCGTAGTTTTTGCCAATCGCATCAGCAAACCGCTCGTAGCAGCCCAAGGCAGCCGAAGCTTCAACCTCTTCGTCCCCAGGAAAATCGCCCGGAGGTAGCTCAAAAAGCGCATAAACCTCGTTGTCGTGTGGCAACAAGCATGGAACCTCCGGGACCTCGGAGACCTCATTTATACCCATCGCCGTATCATCGAAGCAGTCGCCTGCTTCTAGGGCGAAGGGATCCGCCGTCTGAGTCAGGTGGCTTTCCTCTTTGCTCACCCGCTCGGAATCAACCTCTGTGGACAACTGAGTGTCGTCTTTCATTTCCGTGTACCCCTCGCAGCCACACACAGCTATAGATGTGGCCACCCCCACTAACAGAGCGCCCTTCCGGGTCATCCAGGTCTTCCTCCGCTTATTATCAATCAGCCACGTCCCCCAGCGATCGCAGTCCCGAGACTCGCCCCCAGAATGACGGCGACAACCCCGAAAACCACCGAGCCCAGCAAATAGCTGCTGGCTCGAAGAGCTTCACCGGCCCGAGCCAAAGCGACCGCCTCGTAACTGAACGTGCTGAACGTAGTAAACGAACCGAGAACTCCGACCACCGCGAACTGCCGCACTTCATCATTTGGGGCAAGTTCCTGTAGCCAAACCAGCAGAAATCCTAGGGCAAACGAGCCCACCACGTTCACCGTGAAGGTCCCCCAGGGCAAAGCATCCCCAGCCACTGTGCTTGCCCAAGCAGAAACGTAGTAGCGCGAGATCGCTCCAAGCGCGCCACCGACCCCCATCACAAAAACTGTCACAGGGTTCTGGCTCCACCGCCTGCGCGACCCGAGGTTCCCAGCAGCCACAAGGCCCATGTGACACTAGCCTCAACAACTCGGCCTACGAGTCCGTTGAAAATGATCAACGACCCGCCAGCTTGCGGCCCATCTCCACCGTCTCGAATCCGCCCTCTCCCCATCCCATCACGAAGACGCTGAAGCCCTGACCTAAGCGCATCTCAATGTCACTAGAGTTAGCCGGATACCCGCAAGGGACGTCGAACTCTTTGCAGGCCGACAAAACAGACTGGATAGCATTCTCCCAACCTTCCTGGTCCAGCACGCGCTGCCCGTCGTCACCGACAGTAGAGAACAGCCCCCGGAGCGTTCCGGCCCCCGGCCAGAGCACGCCGATACCCGGCACAGCAGCGATCTCTCGAACATTAGCGAGACCTTCGTGGCTCTCCACAATCACCCAACTGACCAGTTCTCCATCCGGATCTAAGGGCCAAAGATCAGCCTTCTCAAGGTACTCAGCCTCCGTTACACCCCAGTACCCTGGAGCCGACCCAACCCCATTCCGACGCGTACCGTCATCGTCGCTATACCGCATCGCCCTGAGGCCCCAACGTACTTCCTCTGCGCTTTCAACTTCGACGAACATGATTCCGCTGACCCCAGCATCGAGCTGAAGACCAACCTCATGAACGGCCTGCTCCTCACTCTCCAGCTTAGCCATCTTCACAACAAAAGGGTGGCTAGACGCGTCGGCACCCGCCGCCTGCATCGCATTTCTGAGCTCAAGAAAGGAGGGAAGACCTCTTTCTACACCGCCCTCCATGCTTCCATCGAATACGTAATCACTCGTGCCGAAGCCAAGTACCTCGCCAGCTCGGTCAGATGGTGATTTCGCTGGGGAAGAAGCATTCGAGCGCGCTCGTGGTCGAATGCTCGGCGCGTAGAGGCCGAAGAGTGGACGATCACCCTCATGGAGCGTGATCATCGGGTTAAGTCGTTTCGCCGCAGGCCCCTCCGCCGAACTGCCGGAGATTGCTGGCTTGTTTGCCTCGCCTCCAGGACCGCAAGCAGCGATCAGGAGGGTTAGCGAGAGCTGAAGAGAACATCTGATCGTACGCATGATGAAATCCTGCCTGAAGTCCGTGTCGAGCGCGCGATCGTAGAGCGGGGAATCCCAACCGGCAAGGATCCGCCCCTCTCTCAGGCTGAGCCGCCAACCTAGACCAGAAAAAATAGTCTGAGGACGAGGAGGGCACACGCAATAGTGTCGAGCCTGTCGCCGACCTCGACTAGAGTCCTGCTCGGCTCTTTACTTC
>DLTN01000037.1:3163-6425 GCA_002500925.1 Gemmatimonadales bacterium UBA7835
CGTAGACAGCTTTCTCGCCTGAGTCGGCTCAAATGGTTCTCCTGGACTCCAGCTCGTGACGTAACCACAGACTGCGCTCGCGGCGACCGAATACGGCGATCCGAGGTAGAGATTCCCAGGGCCAGAACGTCCAGGAAAATTTCGATTCTGGGACGAGATCGAAACTTCCTCCGGGGCCTTCGTTACGCCTGGACCCGCAGCGATACACGCTCCACAGCCGGGCTCGATGAACTCCGCCCCCATGCGCTGGAAGAGGTCGAGGTAGCCCTTCTCTCGACAGTACTCTCGGACCTCCGTCGAGCCACACTGGATGAACACCTGCACATCTGGATGAACCCTAAGACCATATGCATCGGCTTCTGTGAAAACACGGGCATACATGTCCATGTCTTCCTTCTTTCCCGCAGTACATGACCCGGCATAGGCGATATCTATTCTGATCGGCTCTCCTCCAAGCTCGTCAATAAAAACGCCATTTCCTGGATCGTTCGGCAACGCCGCCATCGGCCTGATGCTAGCAGCATCGATCTCAATGATTTTCACATACTCTGCATCCGGATCAGACTGCATGCCATCGATCAGTGCCTCAGCTCTCGGGCGGGGCATCCCACGTTCGTTGACCATAAATTCGACCGATTTATGATCGGCAGCGATGATACCGGTGAATGCACCGACCTCGGCCGCCATGTTTGTCATAGTCGCCCGCTCGTCGACGCTCAGCGCCTCGACGGCCGGCCCTGCATACTCGATGATCTGGCCGATCGCCTCACCGTCGCGGATGTAAGGGTGTCGCAGAATCTCGAGCATGTAATCCTTTGCTGTCACGTTCGCGGCCGGCTCGCCACTGATCACGACCTTGAACGATTGCGGGACCTTCACCCTCACATCCTTGGTGATCCACGAATTGAAGATCGCTGTAGTGCCTACCCCAAAGGCAACTGCACCTATAGCGCCAGCATGTGGGGTATGGGAGTCGGTTCCGATGATCAACATGCCCGGCTCAGCATACTCCTCTAGGATTTTAGAATGGCATATCGCCTGAGATCCAAGCTTTTGCCCCATCTGTTCACCGTAGAGCTTTACCCTCTGCTTTTCAGCAAAAGTTCGTTGCTTCACCTCCAGCTCTTTGGCAACCTCCAGCAACCCCTGCTCGATACGCTCCTGGCTCATGACTTTGTCGAGAAAAGTCAGATGGTCTCTGAAAAAAAGAATAGACTCCCGATCAACCACCTTCGAATCAGGCCCGACCTTTTCCTCAAAGAAAATTGAAGCCATCGGCGTGACGTACTCGTGGCTGAAGCGGATATCGGTGCGGAAAAATCCTGCGTCTCCCGGCTGAACCCAACTCACACCAGCCTCCCCCGCAGCAGCGTCTGTCACTAGGTGGCTCGCGAAAATCTTCTCTGCGAGGGTCATCGGCCGTGGCGTCACCGTCTCAGTACTATCCGCTGGGTTGTTGCTCTGCGCCGCGGTGCGGGGGACTGAAACCTTACCCTGGAGGCGAGCAACGTTGAATTCGAAGAGTCCGCCGTACTCAATTATCTGGCGGGCAATCTCATCCTTGCCCTCTGTGAACTCAGAGAGGGAAATTTCTTCTCCGTTCGCAATCCTTTTGATAATGCCGAAGTCATTCGTCGTAAGAACGCCAAGGTTCTGACAGTTCTCGTTGTAGATACGCTCGATGCTCTCGGCTACGACCACCTTGATGCCGGCATGCAGCTCGGCGTACGGGCTCGCCTCACGGCTGCTTCCCTTCCCACGACGCTTTCCTGCAACAGAACATACGAACCCCGCATTGCGAACAGCATTGCGCTCTACCGGGTAGTCCGTTCCTCCCGTGGTTTGGTTTGTAGTGCGCAGCCCAAGATAAGGAAAGTCGCCCAACGTTTCGTCGTAAAAAAAGCATATGTAGGCCGGTGTGATCTCATCAGTGGAGATCTGGTCACGTAGGGCGAACTTCAGGTTGTCGGTCAGTTCGAGGTCTCGTCCTTCGTATAACTGGGCCTCCAACAACTCAGTGTCGTCGAGGAGATACAGTGTCCGGCCTTCGAACCGCATGGTCGTCGGACGCTTTTCGATAGTGCGATTGAGAAGGTCCTCGATCATGCGCACCTCTTGGTGTGGGCTCTTGCTATCCCGCGGATCTCAGTAACACTGGAGCCCGACGGATCTCAAAAGGTGCTAGAGCGCGGGGCCGAGGCAAGTGCTAACCCAAGGATGATGCATACAGGATCGTCTGGCTCTGGCCAGTAGCTTGATCCGTTGCGCAATCAGATCCGTTCCGACAAGGCTCTCTCTTGCGTCAGCCTGTGGTAGTTAAGCGTCATCATTATTGCATAAGGGACAGCTGACAGGTCGGGCCGCGCGACAAAACTGGTTGACACTGTCATAGCTCAGAACCTTATTTATGCCCCGCGTCACGCAACGTCGACGCACACATGATCCGGCGTAGCTCAGTTGGTAGAGCAGCTGACTGTTAATCAGCGGGTCACTGGTTCGAGTCCAGTCGCCGGAGTAAGAGAAAACCTAAGCCCTGCCACCCTTTCTGGGTTGTGGGGCTTTGTGTTGCCCGGCTACTACGCAGTACTGGGACTCACTCCGGGACTCACACGGACAAGAAAAGCGACGGATATCACGATCGCTCCGCCACTGCCGGACCCCGCGCCGTACTGGTACGAGTCGGCAGTATGTCAGAGTGATATATGCGTTCGGGTATACGCTGGTATGTGGAGTACGTCAGAGGATGGCACTTGGGACGGTGATATACGTCAGTGCTAAACCAGCGTTAGGGGGGCGAACGATTACTGAAGTTCAGGAACTGTCAGGGTGCGACTTACTGCATCCCCCACAAGAGGAAAAGGCCAACGACAAATAAGACAACTGTCACTTTCTGCCAGAATAAAATCGACTTCAGCGTCCCTGCCATCTCCAACGAGGTGTCGCTCGCTGCCTCACGCTTGTCTTCCATTTTTTAACTCTCCTTGTGAACGTGGACCTAGATCATCTTCTGCCACTTCATGAGTTCTGCAAGGCTCCCCAGCTTTGACAGCCTAGATCCCCGTCAGTCATTTACTGGCAGGTTACACTGCGAACGTGCTGTTGCACGCCGACGCGCCGACGGCGGCCCCGACCCCCCTTGCCCAGATCACGCATGCCTCGATTCTCAGCAACACCCAAGTCGAAGAGGTGCACGAATCTCAAACGGTCTCCCGCAACGGTCGCCTGGCTTGCTGTCCTTGTGGGGCTCGGAGTGTCCACCCAA
>DLTN01000037.1:6754-12077 GCA_002500925.1 Gemmatimonadales bacterium UBA7835
TCGCAGGACGTCGAGACGGAAACGCCTGCACGGCTTGCCATATTCCTGGACTGCGATTTCTGCGACGAAGCCTTCGTCCGACAAGAGCTTACCTATGTGGACCACGTCCGCGACCGCGAGGTCGCCGGTGTCCACATCCTCGTGACCCGAGAGGACACGGGCGCGGGCGGCGAGGCGCAGACGTTCGACCTCATCGGCCTGGGTCCGTTCCAGGGGATGGACTTCTCGACGCTTCACACCATCAACGTGGACGCGACGGAGGCCGAGGCACGAGATGGATTCCTCCGCACGCTCCGAGCGACCCTCGTGCCGTACCTGATGCAAACGTCGATGCGGGACCGACTGCGGGTCGACGTCGCTCCTTCGGAGGAGGACGCAAGCCAGCAGACGCAGCCCGAAGACGATCCATGGGACAATTGGACAATCGAGATGTACTGGGACGGCAGCGCAGATTTCGAGTCCCAGCAGCGGGCCTTCGACACGCGCTACGGTGTGTATATCAACCGCGTGACGGAGGACTGGAAGCTCCAGTTTCGGCCGTTCTTCAACTACAACTACGACCGCTTTGATCGAGATGACGAGATCATCGAGAGCTCGTCGCACCGAGACGGCTTCACCAGCTACGTCGTCCGGAGCATCTCGCCGCACTGGTCGATCGGGGGTTACGGGGACGTCTTGACGGAGACGTTCGCCAACGTCCACCTACGCTACCGTCTGATGCCCGCCATTGAGTGGAGTTTGTATCCGTATCAGGAGGCGACGCGACGCCAATTCACTGTGGCCTACCGCGTCGGTGCATCCCACATCCAGTATCGGGATTCGACGATCTACAACGAGACCGAGCAGCTGCTTCCGGAGCAGATCCTCAACGTGGGCTACCGAGTCATCCAGCCGTGGGGCGATGTCGACGTCGGCATCGACGCGTCGCAGTATCTGCACGATCTCTCGCGCTACAGCGCTCAGTTCAGCGGAGCTGTAGACGTTCGCATCACCCAGGGGCTTTCGATCGAGATCGGAGGCTCGTTCGAGCTCATCCGCGACCAGCTCAACTTGCGGAAGGGCGACGCGGACCTGGAGGAGGTTCTCCTACGCCGCACGCAGCTCGAAACGGACTACCAGGCAGGGCTCAGCTTCGGGTTCCGCTACCGATTCGGCTCAATCTTCAACAACGTCGTCAACACACGCTTCGGGGGCATAGGGAATCGGGATCGCTTCTGACCCGAAGCGGCTCCGCTACCTTGATCGGGCCCTAACTAAAAGAGGAATGGATATGACTACTGGAGCTGGGATTGGTATTGGCTCAGCGATAGGAGTAGCACTTTATGTCGCCACAGATGAACCAGTTTGGCTAGCGGTAGGTATCGCTCTTGGTGCAGCTCTTGGTTCGCGAAAATCAAAAGATCAGGATGAAGATTGTGAGTAGTCTATGGACTTGGTTCGTGGAGATGCCGTTGGTGACCTTTCTGCTTCTCATCGGCATCCCTTTGCTTCTCAGCTTATTACACGACCACCTCTTCGGTGATAAGCGTTAGGAGGAATAGATATGACTACCGGCGAAGTGTTTGGTTGGGCATGGAGTCTCATAATGGCCATACCGCTATGGTTGGCGGTGCCGTTGTTCGTATACTGCGCGTTCAAACTTTACCAGGTCATAAGGGATAGGCGTGGTGGTGGTGCCCGATGAAAAAGACGCGGGAACGGATTCCGGGGGTTCATATCAAAAGTGATATGGGCTAATTGCACCCCTGTATTTTCAAACAGCAGATGCGCCCTGCGAAAAAGACGCTAAAGAGGTCTAACGTGAAGAAAATATCTCTGTTTGCCTTGGTTTGACCATGCGATACCTGGCGACAAGGGCTCTGCTGTTGAGCACGCTGCTCTTGGGCTGTTCCGGTAGCGTAGACAGCCGAACCCGGCTGTCTATTTTTGCCGCTTCTTCGCTCACCGACTCCTTCCAGGACCTCGCTTCTGAATTCGAGGCCCAGAACCCTTCAATTGCGGTTGAGCTGGCATTTGCGGGAAGCCAAATCCTCCGGTTGCAAATTGAGCAAGGAGCTTCAGTAGACCTCTTTGCCTCGGCCAACCAGAAACATCTTCAGGAGCTCGTAGACGACGGTTATATGGGTTCTCCTAAAGTCTTTGCGTCAACCGATCTTGTTATGATCGTCCCGATAGCAAACCCTGCGGAGATCGAAACCTTTCAGGACCTGACCAGGGCATCGCGCATTGTACTGGGCAATGAATTTTCTCCAATCGGGCTCTATACTCTCGAGGTCTTAGAGAGGGCAACAGCTGACCTAGGAGCCTCTTTCGGCTCAGTCGTCAGTGAGCGCATCACTTCTCTAGAGAACAATGTTCGTATGGTTCGTGCCAAAGTAGAGCTTGGAGAGGCTGATGCAGCACTCGTCTACCGACCCGACGCTATCACCTCTAGCGGAGTCCTGACTCTTCCGATCCCCGACGCCTGGAACGTTCTTGCAGATTTTCCTGTCGCGGTCTCGACTGAAGCCCCCAATGGCCCCGAGGCGGCACTATTCCTTGAGTTTCTCTCTTCGCCAGAGGCCCAAGCGCTTCTTACGCGGCATGGCTTCGTGAGCGCTTCGTGAGGGGAGGCAGTTGGCGCCAGTCTTCGCTGACGGGCATAGGGGTCCTCTTTGGCGTGACCCTCGCAGGGCTTCTGCTGCTCCCTTTTTTTGCTCTAGCGATCTCGACCCCGGCGAGCGATCTGCTTGAGGGGGCCACCCACCCCCTCTTTGCGTCGGCTTTGCTTCTCAGCCTTCGAACTACACTGACAAGCCTATCGATCACCGTCGTTCTCGGAACACCTCTAGCCTGGTGGCTGGCCTCCTCTAGCTCAAAAACAGCGCGTGTGATCGAAGTTCTGGTGGGCCTTCCCATCGTCATACCACCCGCCGTCGTCGGCGTAGCCCTGCTGCAGACGTTTGGACGCGAGGGCCTTCTTGGTCCCGCTCTCGGGTCGGTCGGCATTGCTCTGCCCTTCACGGAGATTTCCGTCGTACTCGCGCAAATTGTGGTATCCGCCCCGTTCTTCGTTAAGGCTGGCGCTAGCGCCTTTCGCGAGGTCAGGCCAGACATGCTGATCGTGGCGCGAACCCTCGGGGCCTCTCCCCCGGTTGCCTTTTTTCGGGTGGCATTGCCTATCGCACTGCCCGGCCTTCTGGTTGGTGCCTCGCTTGCTTGGGCCCGTGCCTTGGGAGAGTTCGGGGCTACCCTTCTGTTCGCGGGCAACATGCCTGGCCGAACGCAAACCATGCCCCTCGCCATCTTTTACGCACTCGAATCTGACGTCCGATTAGCAATCGTGTTTTCTCTCGTGCTCGCTGCTGTGGGCATGCTTCTCTTGGTCGCTCTGCGCTTTTTGCCGGCCTTGAGGAATTTCATGCGAGGTGGCAACGCATGACCTCGTGGCAAGTCATAGTAAGAGCCCGTCGAGGGGAACTTGATCTTGACGTCACTTTCGAAGGTGATGAGCAGCCTATTGCTCTGGTCGGACCCAACGGTAGTGGCAAGACCAGCGTACTTCGCGCGATCGCGGGAGTGCTCGACCTTCGCGATGCTCGTATCACTGTGGGTGACACCGTCCTCGAGGATACAAGTGCGGGCGTCCGCGTGCCTATAGAGGAGCGTCGGATAGGATATGTCCCTCAGGGCTTCGGCCTATTTCCGCACCTGACAGTCTTGGAAAACGTGGAGTTTGGTCTGTCCACCGGGAAAAACCCCCTGCAATCAGAAGAGCGCTCCCGCCGCGCTCTGCAGATGCTCTCGGAACTAAACTGTGCGTCGCTATCAGAACGCTCGGTGAAGCACCTTTCCGGTGGAGAGAAACAACGCATAGCCCTCGCTCGCTCGCTCGTGCTAGAACCCGCATTTCTTCTCCTTGACGAACCGCTTGCTGCCCTAGATGCAACACTTCGTCGGACGCTTCGTCAATTTCTAGCGGAGCGGCTTCGCTTGTTCCAGGGGCCCTCTATCACCGTGACGCATGACGTGCGCGACGTGGCCGCTCTCGGGGCTCAGATTGTCGCACTCGAAAACGGTCGCATAGTTCAGCAGGGCCCACTCTCCTTAATCCAGCAGAGTCCTGCGACTGAATTCCTAGCAGAGTTCGTAGGAGCCGACTGAGCTAGGCCGTTAGTAGGCCACAAAAGTTCCGCGACCTGTCGTCGCGATCACTGTAACTACGGAGATCAGCCGCCCTGCCTCTTCGCCGTGAAAGGCATGGCCATCCCCATGTCGGGCACGTAGGCCTCCCCGGACATCTCGTCCCCGTCGACATCAGCCTCCATCTCAACAGTGAACCATTGTCCCTCTAGCCCCACATGCATAAGAAACGAGAGGACGCCGTCCTCATATACTCCGTCGCTGATCTCAACCCCGTCTACCATCTGAAGCTCAGCCGTCCCAGAAACATCGGTTCCGTCTTGCTCGAAGACGAATTCCGACTCCATGGTTCCAACGTCTGGTGAAGAGATTGTTAATGTCCACGTGCCGGCCACTCCTTCCTGTGCGGAAACGGGGATCGCAGCCAGTGCAAGTGCGGCAAAGAGCAAGCCAAAGCCACGGACAGTGCGTTGCATGTGGGTTACCTCTGAATGGTCCTGAAGAGTTCGGGTCGCTGCACGATACATGTGATGGAGCAGTGTTACAACTCGTGCGGGCCAAAAACGTACAATCTCGACAAGCTCCAGCAGGAACCTCTTTAGTCGAGCCGACGAGCAATCCATAGAGTTCTATATACAGCCGTCCCTATAGTCCCGATGGCTACGAGAGCAAGAAGCCAAAAAAGAAAAGCCCCGGGGTCCCATCCCTGCCAAGACGTCAATCCCGGGTCCAATACCGCCCCTAGCCCAACGAACAGAAGCCGCTCAGCGCGCTGCATAACACCTACCTTAGCTGTTACTCCCAAGCTTTCACCGCGGGCCCTCGTGTAACTGACGAGCAGCGACCCTCCAAGCGCAGCAACCACTACCGCTAGCTCTGGGACGGACTCCATATAGAGCACTGCGAGCCCTACAAATGCCCCCACCTCTGCGAAGCGGTCTAGGGTTGAATCAAGAAAAGCACCTCTCAGGCTCGCGAGCCCCCGAGCCCGGGCAACCCGACCGTCGAGAACGTCCGCTACGCCCCCGAGTAAAACAAGCCAGCCCCCCATGCTGACCTTCCCAGTACCAAAACAGTATCCAGCCAGGCAGCCACACAAAGCCCCTGCGACGTTGTACGCGGTTGGTGGCAAGCCGGCGATGAGCGATACGCGCTCTATAGGGCCAATGAACCAGTAAAACCAGTTCCGGACAAACCCCCC
>DLTN01000037.1:12453-16475 GCA_002500925.1 Gemmatimonadales bacterium UBA7835
GCGTAGACAGGCATAGACGCAAACATCCCCGCCAGAACCACGATCAGAAGAACCATGTAGCCTCTCGTGTTTCGCTAATTCTGCTGCAGAGGATCACGGCCTAGCCCCTCGGTTGCTTTTCGTGAGCATAAAATGTATCGCGCGAGGCCATAGGAAGATCAGTGGCATCCTCTTTTCAAACGATGTGAGCTTGATGGATCGGCCAGTATGGCGTTCAGCCTTTCTCACGACGTACGGGAGCCACTTAGCAAAAGTCATCATATGCTTGAGCCAGCGCATCGTTGCCCTTCGCTTCGACCGGCGGAAGTGTCGTCTCCAGCGTCTTCGATCTGCTGCAGAGGCTGGAGCAGCTAGCGCATAACGTCCTTCGCTGGGGCCCAACACTTTCCCGGACACGGCGCCTGCGCTGAGGACGGGATCTAGGACTTGAGCGAAATGGTCGGCTTGAGCATCGAAGACCATTCTAGCTCGACCTTCAGACTCTGGCCGCCACTCTCCCTGGTAGCAGACCTCTAAGAGCCGTCTCCCCACGTCTGCGGGGCTAAAGTCACCCGAAAGATAGGGGGCCATCCATTCAAGCACTCCCCGGTGGGCTCCATCTATAACGCCCCTAACCCATGCGTCTTCAAGCGGAGACTGCGACCAAACGATTTCAGTTCGCTGCACCATGCGCCCGAGAAGAAAATGATCCTTTGGGGAGGATCCTAGCGCCTGCTCAAAATCTTTCTTGGAGACGACAGCACACTTGGCCATGGCTAGCGAGCCGTCCCCCTCAACGTAGGCGATCACGTTCGGTGCGAGGATGCGTGCTAGTCCATGCATCAAAGATACAGGACGACCAAGCTGGCGGCAGTTTGCAAGCCCTTTATAAAAGGCTTGATAGTCATCTACGATTACCACGAAGTCGAAGGCGCTGTGTTGGTCGGGTGCAGTTTTGAGCAGGCGCGAGCCATATAGCAAAACAAGCTGCACAGAACCGTCACCCTGTAATGCTAATTGTTCGGCGAGGCGCTCAGCCTCAGGCCAACGCCCTTCAGCTAATCGCGTCACGGCGCAGACGTATTGCTGGACCGCATCTCGGCCAGGCGCTCACTCATGATGTCTCGCACTTTTGTTATGAAGGGGCCGGGGTCTGCTTCGGGGTCTGTCCACTCTAGGGTGGCTGCGTGCTCCACTCGACCGTCCAGCGCGGATAGGTCCGCTAGAAAGTCTTTCGCATGGGACTTCTCCCAGTACCCGTCAACAACAAAAATGTACACTGTCCAGGGGCGCCCCTTTAGAACCTTCGCTAGGCCCCGCTTCCTAAAGGAGCCTATCTCTCCATCTTTGGTTCTGGTGCCTTCCGGGAAGATTGCTATGGGCACATCCGAGTCCCGTGCCTCTCGTGCCATGGCCCTTGCCATTTTGAGGACTTCCCTAGGGTTTGCTGTTGGGTCAACTGTCGGGTATTGATAGAGCCTGACCAAATGCGAAATTAGCGGGATAAAGCGGCCGTAACGGGCCCTAGTGACAATGCGGGGGTAGCCGTAAGCAACCGATTTCACCACCAAAAGGATGTCTATGACAGATTGGTGGTTCATTAGGATTAACTTGCCGGGGGCGCAGGGAACGACTTGAGGCGGAAACTGAAGAGAGGCGCCCCCTACCGAGCGCAGCGGAGCAGTACCAAAATACGCCATTGCTTTGATCCATCGGCCCAATACAGGGATACGAGCCTTAGGACAAAGCTTAACCAACGGCGAGACGAGGGCCCGCTGCAAAACATCGCATACAGTGTACAGGAAGCACACAAGCAGCAGTGCAAGATATCCCCGGAGTTTAGACACGTTCCTTTTAGCGAAAGAAAGAGAAGTAACTGTAAATCTCGAAGCGAAACCGCCCCCGCTGAACCTACAACTAAAAGATCTCAGACATGAGCGATTCGGAGAACACCTACTACGGCTATGACATGTGTATCGGAGGCTATTTCGAGATGTCGACGGAGGACGCTAGAAAGCTGTTGCCGCCGCACCTTGAGCCACTCGAAGTTCAGCATGAGCGCAGCATTCTTGCGATCACTGCCTTTCACTTCAGCGAGAGCATGGTCGGTGAGTACGACGAAATCGTGCTTGCCGTAGTTGTCCCGCCGAGAGTAGAGCCGGGCAAGCCGCTTCCCAAGGCAGCATTCTTCCCCTTCATGGTGGGCACATCCACCCCCGAATCAAGGGCTCACGCTATCGAGCGCTGGCACCTTCCCCACTACATGAAGGACGTAGAAATCGGGTTTGCCGAGACAGAAGCCGAGATGAAAGTCACCGTGAAAGATGAAGGCAGCACCGTCCTCGAGATGGTGGTAACCTCTCACGACCGAAGCGCGGCAGCCAACAATTACATGTGCTTTACTGTGGATCCAGAGGACCGCTATAAGGTCAACATTCTCATGGAAGCCGTGCACGCAGAACACGAGGAGGAAACGGGCAGCCTCATTCTAAGTGAACACCCTATGACGGAGGGCCTCACGATTGATGAGGTGAATACTTACCCGTTCCGCGAGGAGTGGTATAGCAAAGGGCTGCAAACGTTCGACAAGATGGTGAACTTCTGACCGCTCGTCGTCACTTCGTCATCTTCAACCCGGCTTCCGGAAGAGGAGGGGGTGGGAAGCGAACTGACGTGTATCGGTCGCTTCTGGATGAGGCTCTCGAACACGTCACTTACTCCTCAACAACTCGTCCTGGCGAAGAGAGAGATATAGCCGAGCAAGCCCTCGAAGAGGATTACGACGTCATCGTGGCCGTCGGTGGTGATGGCACATGGAGCAATGTGGCTGACCGCCTAGTCGCGAGCGGGCGAGATGATGTGGCCCTAGGGATCCTGCCGAGCGGAACAGGCAATGACTTCGGACGCAATTTCGGGCACAGCCTCAAGGATCCCCGCGGTGCGGTTCGCGTTTTGGCAGAAGGGCACATACGCCGTATCGACGTTGGGCGCGTCGACACGCTAAGCGCATCTGAACACCAACCCGACCTCTGGGAGCGCCGACACTTTTTAAACCTCGTAGGGTTTGGCTTCGACATAGCGGTCATTGACGCAGCCAAGCGCGCCCTCTTCCTGCGAGGAGAAGCTCTCTACAAATTTACTGCTCTGCAGCAGCTCTTTAGGTTCCCCGGGGTTCACGTTCGGGTTGAGTCCCTCGGGCACGAGGCGAGAGAGTTACATCACCTGATGCTGACAATTTCTAACGGCAGGTACTTCGGGGGTGGCTTCCCTATTGCTCCAGATGCTCGCGTAGATGATGGCTGGCTCCACGCTTGTAGTATCGGCGACGCAAGCGGGTTCACCCGCATGAGGCTATTCAGCTTAGCGGAAAAAGGCCGTCATACTTCATCCGACCGTGTGACCATAACGGGCGACAAAGCTTTTCGGCTTCGGTTCCGAGAAACACCACGATTTGAAATGGACGGCGATCTACGAACGTCGAAAACGGAGGCTGTTGAGGTGCGCTCAATACCCGGGGCCCTGAAGATTCTGGCGCCAATGTAGAGCCTGAGCTCTGCAGGAATGAGGTGTGTGGGTGGGCGAGCGAATCCTGACGCAGGGCGCCGTGTTAAGGCTTGTACTGGAAAACCTTTTCGAACGGCACGCTGAAGACATCAGCGATCCTGAAGGCGAGTTCGAGGCTGGGAGAGTACTTGGCACCTTCAATTGCGATGATCGTCTGACGTGTGACTCCAACGTGCTCGGCCAGAGTCTGCTGGGTCATTTCGTTCGCATCGAAACGTAATCTCCGCATGTTGTTCTTAATGGACGTCGGCGCCATGTCAAAAGCCGCGTCTGTAATAAAACAGCCGGGTAACCGTCACCGTCACTTCAGCGATAACGAAGAGCAAGAGCAATACGACGGGAACTAAGGCCTCTGGAAGAGGATTTTGTATTGCGCCTAACCACACCCACCAACTGGGTATGGTCGTGTGGCCAATCCAGGTCCATATACCAACCGACAAGCAAACATACCCGTTGCGAAAGGATATACGTTCGATCAA
>DLTN01000037.1:16862-17322 GCA_002500925.1 Gemmatimonadales bacterium UBA7835
ATGATTTCTAGAATAATGACCGAGATCACAACGTTGACGAGGCTTTTGCTAATGTTAGCTATCGGCTCGTCGGCAAGTGCAAGTTCTAGGGTATTGAGAAAGAAATTACCGAAGACCAGTAGGGTAATAACCAGTGATGCCAGAAGGCTCTTTTCCTTGGTTGACATGTTTGTGTGCTCATATCTGAGGAGTGAGCCGTAATGTATGATATCTCTTACATGATGTAAATTATTCTTTACATTCGGGGGGCCACTGGTTCTAGTCCTGCAGCGCCCACTAGGAAGAAGGCTCGTCCGCCTTTCGAGCAATGACCAAGCTGGTCGATCCAGCGATAGCACCCAACAAGGGCAAAAAGACTAGAGCTTCGGTTACGCCAGTAAACTCGTTGCCTGCGAGCTTCGTTCCGCTTATCAGAAGTATTGCTAGCAAGAAACCACCCAGCGCCCCCATGATCGCCACC
>DLTN01000034.1:0-2497 GCA_002500925.1 Gemmatimonadales bacterium UBA7835
GATGTTTGGCAACTACCGCTAACACGACGCCTGACTTCCTTGAAACTGGAACCCGCACTCGGAGGGTCTATACGCAAAACGGTGGGAGCACTGCGCCGAAGAGATTTGATGGCTGTCGATCTCGTGCGAGCCGCGGTCGCACAGCACGATATGATGGACGCTCAGCTAAATGCATACCGAACTTTTGACGCGACTAGTGCTATTGAGCAGGCCAAAGAGGCCGATGGCGTTCTCGATCGCGCTGCCTGCGACCGGAATTTCATCCCCGCTCCCCTCTGCGGTATTCCTGTTTCTGTTAAGGACATATACGGCGCCAACGGCTTGCCCACCTTTGCAGGATCCATACGCCAGTTGCCGAAAGGGCCTTGGTCCCACGATGCTTGGCTCGTTGCGAGGGCCCGGAATGCCGGCGCTGTAGTAATGGGGAAAACACATACCGTAGAATTCGCCTACGGCGGAGTCGGACTTAACCCAATTTCGGGAACACCCCGAAACCCGTGGGACCTCGAGTCAGAACGGATTCCAGGTGGATCTTCTTGTGGCGCAGGTGTGAGCCTCTGGGAGGGATCAGCCTTGATCGCGCTTGGCTCTGACACCGGTGGCTCAATCAGAATCCCAGCATCGCTAACCGGGGTAGTAGGACACAAAACCACCAAAGGCCGCTGGTCCACACAAGGCGTAGTCCCACTGAGTAACACCTTCGATACCGTGGGTGCACTAACCCGGACTGTCGAGGATAGTGCTTGGTTTTTTGGTTCAGTTGACCCCTTTTGGGGTGACCCTGCCCCTCTCTTGGAGAAGCTGACTAAAATATCACTCGAAGGAGTCAGGATCGGTATCCCAGAGTGCTCGATTTGGGAGACGTGCCAGGAAGACCTGAGGGACGTCCTAGGAGCAGCGCTCACAGAATTGGAAGCGTCAGGAGCGCAAGTTCGACAAGACCGCGGTGCCTTGCTCGACGACGCCGTTGACCTGTACTTGACCTGCGGCATCGGGAAGGCAGAACTAAGCGCATTTCTCAACACACATCTGCCCAAATGGACAGAAACACTGCACCCAATAGTCGGGACTCGTCTTGAAAACCCCTATCAACTGGATGGGTCTGCATATCACGAAGCCCTCTTAAAGCAGCGCAGTATCGCAGCGAAGGCCGACGAGCTTTTCACAGACAAAGATGTCCTAGTATTGCCGGGACACCTCGTCACGCCTCCACCAACACAAGAGGTTGCATCCGACCTTGAGGCCTACAGTCAAATCAACTACGCAACACTGCAAGCAACCTGTGCGGTGAATTTGCTTGATCTCTGTGCCATTTGTGTACCAGTAGGACTAGACTCCCAAGGTATGCCAGTGGGCCTTCAGTTGATCGCGCGCGGTGGCGACGATGAGAGGCTCTTGGGCATAGCCCTAGCGCTAGAGCGAAGCCTCGGCACAGCCGAAACCCGTCTCGGGTCGCCCCCACTTCTTTAACCTAAACGCTCCGAACAGACTCTGTCCCGAAGCGCTGCGGCAGTTAACCAATCGGCCGCTTAACCGTAAGCCGATCCTTCTGAGTGACGTACGGCACACCGGTCGAAATCCAGTCAGGAGCTGGATCACCCTTAAGGTAGTGACCGAACCACTGCATAATACGATGCTGATAATCGAGCTGGTTGGGCTCCCGCGCTAATCCGTGGTTCTCACCATCGTAAGAGAGCATTACCATCTGCTTGCCAAGCCTACGCGCCGCATTATAGAACTCGACCCCCTGGTTGTACTCGACAGCTCCATCGTTCGTCCCAAACATCATGAGGAGCGGCGTTTCCATGTTCTGGATATGGTGGATAGGGGAATTCGCCTCATACGAATCCCAGTCCTCCCACCATGGCACCTGCATTCTTCCCTGACTGATCTCGAAGATCCTCGCGTCAGTACCTCCACTATTCCAGTAGAACGACAGGTACATGCTCATGAGATTAGTGAGCGGTGCACCCGCGACAGCGGACGCAAAAAGATCATCCTGCGTCACGAAGTACGTCGTCTGATATCCGCCCCAGGAGTGCCCGATCAGGCCAACCCTCTCCTCGTCAACGGAAGGCGCCTGAGCCAAAGCCGCTGCGACCGCAGGACGCAATGTCTCAACATTTGACTGTCCTGGACGTCTATCTCGATAAACGATGTCGGGCCTAAACACAAAGTAGCCATCATGGCTCCAGATCTGCTGATTATAGTACTGCGTAGGATCGGGAACCTGATACTGGTGCATTCCCTGCGAGAGCAACTCATAGTGATACACGATCATCGGATACGATTGCGATGCATCGTAGTTGGCCGGATAAGTCAGGACACCTTGGAGGCTCCGGCCCCATTCGTTCTCATAGTCTACGAGTTCCACCCTGCCCCAGGCGTAATCACTCTGGAACGGGTTCGTTTCGGTTACTTGGTGCGGATCTGCGAGGTCCGGTCCAGCGACGAAATAGTCAGGCGAATCATCAAAACCCTCCATACGAAAAGCGAA
>DLTN01000034.1:2902-14147 GCA_002500925.1 Gemmatimonadales bacterium UBA7835
GGTCAGCAGCGGCAAAACCTGCCTTCTTTGTCCACTCACTGTATACCGAGTAATAGATCGTTTCGTCCGATCCTATACCGTCATCGTCACCGTCCAAATCACGACTGGCTATTCTGTGCCTGATGCTCTGAGGAGCTCCGGAGGTGAGCCGTTCAGCTCCCGACCCATCTAGCCGGACAATCCAAACGTCCCACTGATCATTCAACAGCACGCTACCCCCATCCTCCATCCATCCCGCGATTCCGAACGAAGGCATCTGCTCACGAGTCGGTGTTACATCAAGATTCACAAACACAGTCTCTAGAGTGGCTGTAATATTGCGGGTTTCACCGCCCTCGAGATCGTGAGAGTACCAGTCTCCTTTAGCAAACCACACTATGTAGCGGCTATTCAGTCTGGGTGACTCTACATTTGATATGCGGTCTGCAATTTTGGACTTGGCTCCAGTCCCGACGTCGATCGCGTATAGATCCAAAAATTGCTGCCGGAACATAGCGTGCTCGTCATACGGCGTTTCATCCGCCCCTATCACGTGCTGGCCGCCCTGAACTATCTCAGTTTCTTCAGTAAGGTCATCTCCAAGCTGCACGAAGCCACCCGACTCGACGTTCCAAGCAGACAGGTAATTCTCTCGCCGAAGTTGCCGTTCACGGACCCTTTGCTGTGGCACCGGATCCCGATCAAGCGTGTGCCAAATCTCAACCCCTGCGGCTTCCTCGTCTTTTTCCAAACACTCTTGATCCGTTCCTGCTTCTTCGGAATCACCGCCCTCGCACTCGGATAGTGTAGGACGTCGCTCCTGAATCCCTACGAAGAGGGTTTGGCCATCATTTGACCACGAGGGAGCCCGAAATTCAACGATTCTCATCGAGGCTGGAAAGGCATCGTTCGTCTTAGATGAAAGCCTGTAACTAACCCCTTGGCCACCTGCTATATCGCGCCATACCAAAGCCACGTGCGCAGTGTCTTCGAACGCCTCGTCTATTTCGGTCTTGTATACTACGAGATCCGACGAGTCATCCCGCCAAGAAAGCTGCCTGTACGTCGCTTCATCGCTATCCATGGAGCGAATACGACCACTCAACGGATCGTAGACCGTTACACCATTACCAACTTGGTCATCGGCGTCTGTTATCATCGCCAAGAGTGAGCCCTCAGCCTGCCACGCCATCTCCGAGACGTTCCCGAAACTCATATCCCTATCCGACAAGAGGTCATGAACGACAATATCGACTCCATCACTTTCCTTGTCTTTCGGCTTGTATCGACGCAGCGCTAGATAGCGACCATCGTCAGAGAACTGGAAAGAGGCAAAGTCATCCCTTACCGTCTGCTCTCCGCTCTCTAAATCCAGAAAGCCCACCTTGTCGTACATCGGCTGGTCGCTCTTCTGGGCCGCCTCACGCCGATCTGGGGAGACCCCAACAGTGTATGCTATCCAACGATTGTCCGAACTGAAGGCCGCGCTTGACCCAAAAGGCACGATGATAGTCGAATCCGAATTCGTGCTGTGGATACGCAGTTCCCCCTCGTCGCTGACTCGCCCGATCGAGACTGCCAGCCAAGCACCGTTCGGCGACAATACCGCCCCGCCGAGACGTTCCCATTGATCGTAGTCATCCTCCGCTAAAACAGGCCTCTCCTGTTGTCCCGAAACTGACAACGCCGTCACAGAACTGAGCGCGGCTAATATGAGCAGTGTCTTCGTCTTCATCATGCGCTCCCTCAACCTCCGATTAGTCGTAGAAAGTCCGGATCATCTCGAATCACCTCGAAGTTGTCGTCCCGCTGCAAGGTCATCTTTCTTCCTGGATTGAGGTCCACAGCAGTTCTAAGTGATGCCATGGCCCCGTCCCGATCACCAATGCGCAGCTGAACATTGGCGAGAGCAACGTGAGCGTTGTCATTCGAAGGGGATTTCGAGACGGCGCCGTGCGCGCGATCTAGCGCCCTCGCCAACTCACCCTGCTCTATGAACGAATTGATGTCGCGGAGCATCTCCCCTGACCGCTGGAGGTCAAGGATACGCCGAAGCTCAGCCAAAGGCGCGCGATTATCATCGACCCGAATGTCGACGACTCTGTCATGAAAGGCTCCTCGCACCCTTGGCTCCACGACAAGGATAGCACCCGACTGCATGCCTCTTGCATCTCCCCCGGCTCCCTGAGCTGAATCGAGTGCGTCCATAAGTCTCTCAGCGAGCGGTCCGGAGGAAGATTCAAAAGACTCAGCCATAGCCTGAACCACCTCGGGCCCTGTGAGAATGTTGCCCTGAGCGCAGTAATCAACGCCACAGTGATGTCCGGCCCAATCGCTAGTCCTAGAACCCGTCCACACCGCTGTGCGCCCTTTGCTGTCTATGATCGCGTTCTGGCGACGATCGCGACCTTCATCTCCGCGAATAAGCTGGTCTAGAGCTTCCTCCGGCGAATACCCCCGCTCTATTAGCTCTATACTCATTGGCCCGTACATCGGATTGGCTGAGGCTTGATGCGCAATCATAGCCACCCCACCCTTCGCCGTCATCGCGCGGTTTCCGGCTCCAAAGGCCTTGGACTGCACGCCCATGCCCAACTGCCCCGTGGACCGATCGAGAGCTATGATCGAGTAGGTTGCTAGGTAGTCACCCACGTAATCCGAGAGAGGATCGACCGAAGCCTCCTCACCGATCCTCTGAGCGCTGACTGACTGAGGGAAAACAGCAAGCGCAAACACTGAAATCCAAAAGCCAGCTCGCGCCGCAATGGCTCTGGTCAAAGACATGATGACTCTTCGGTTACCAAAATACTCTACCATCAGCCAGTCGCCTGCATTTCGGCTGCGACCTCTTGGACCTGGTCTAGTACGCGCAGAAGATTACCGCTCCAGAGCATTCCAATTTCTTGTTCTGTGTAACCTCTACGGACAAGCTCCAGTGTGACGTTAAATGTTTCGGAAGCGTCATTCCATCCTGCAACACCACCTCCACCATCGAAGTCGGAACTGATACCGACATGCTCTAGTCCAATCAGTTCGACTAAATAATCGATATGGTCGACAAGGTCTGCGACACTCACTGGCTCGGGCATGCTCTCCATGTCAGCCATGCGCTGCTCGGCTGCATCCTGCACGTCTTGGTACTCCTGCATGAAGGCCTCTCGTTCTGCGTCGTCCATACCCTGCATACTCATGAACATGGCCCTGCGCCCGCCTGCGGGTAGCTCGAACCCACGCTCTTCCGCGACCTCACGCATTACCGATTGAGCCGCCTGATTGAAAGCACGATCCTTATCTGGTCGGAGATAGCTTCTAAAAGCCACCGTCTGAACAACACCCCCGTTCTCCTTGAGAGCGAGTAGCTGCTCATCATCCATGTTACGAGAGTGATCCCCTAAGGCTCTTGCAGCGGAATGTGAAGCGATAACCGGAGCGTTACTCAACTCGAGGGTCTGGAGATTCGCCTCTTTCGAGGGATGCGACAGGTCAATCATGATCCCCCATCGGTTCATCTCGGAGACCACCTCTCTGCCCAGGTCACTCAGCCCTTCATGCAACCAGTCTTCTAGAGCCTCTCCGGTATTTGAGTCGGATAGCTGACTATGTCCGTTGTGAGCCAACGACATATAACGCCCACCTCGTTCGGCGAACTCTTTCACACGTCCGATTTCCATTCCAACCGGATAACCGTTCTCGATGCCAATCATGGCCACCTTCTTTCCCTCTCCGGAAAGACGCCGCACGTCCTCAGAGGTCAGTGCTAAGCCAATCTGGTCTGGTGCGATCTCCGATGTAAGCGCATGGATAGCCTCAAACTTACCAATGGCCTGTCTATATGCCTCGTCGAACCCCGCTTCTGTTAGGTCTCCTTGTCCGACGTATACAATCATCCACGAGACGTCGAGCCCCCCAGCCACCATTTTGGGGAGGTTGACTTGCGTCTCCAGATCCATCGTGTAATTGCGTTCGGCAGTGAAATTGGCCGGACTGATATCGTCGTGCGTATCCAGTGTGATCACGCGCTCGTGAATCCCTAGAGCTCGAGCTCGGAGTTCTTCCTCGGACTCAGGCCCGGCGCATGCAGCCATAACGGAGAGCGCTGCTAGCGTGGCTATTTGTGAGCACCTTTGAAAAGAGGCGGATCGTTTATCGGTTTTGATATTCATGAGCACCCTAGGTTTCGGGTAAAGCACGGGACCGGAGTCGCTGGGGGCAGTCAACGTACTGACACCCCGACGATCAGCCCAGCGCCAACGCCAACGAGTGGGATACGGAACCGAATATTGCCCGCAGGACTTGGTCGACCCCGAAGCGGCTCTTACGTTGGCCACCTGTCGGGCGACACAGTCGTCAGTCCGGCTCATGCTCGTGACCACCCCAGGACCGAGGTACGACCGATGAGGTTAATCACCGCGATGCTATTCGTGGGCTTCCTATATGCGCAGCCTGCCCCCCTCACAGCCCAAACCGCTAACGTCCCGACGATTTCTGACCGGACGGCCGGTATGGAGCGGATCGAAGGTTTCTTCAACTTGTACTGGGACGCTTCGACGGGCTCACTTTTCTGGGAAATCTCGGAGCTCGACCAGGAGTTTCTCTATCAGATCTCGATGGGCTCAGGGCTAGGAAGCAACCCTATCGGAATCGACAGAGGCCAACTCAGGGGCACGCACATACTGCGTGCCCAGCGCGTTGGGCCACGTATACTCCTCGTTGAGCCAAACTACCAATATGTGGCTCGCAGTCCTAACGAAACCGAGGTACAGGCTGTCCGTGATGCGTTCGCACCATCTGTCCATTGGGGATTCGATGTAGCCGCGGAAACCGACGGCCGAGTGCTAGTAGACGCAACTCAGTTCTTCCTGCGTGATGCACGGGGGGTCGTTGACCAAATCGCAGCCCGGAGGCAGGGAAACTTTTCTCTCGATCCCTCAAGAAGCGTAATCCACATGCCAGCCGTAGCATCGTTCCCTGAGAACACCGAAGTCGAGGCAATGTTGACCTTCACAAGTCGGGACCCAGGGAGGTTGGTCAACGGAGTGGCTGCTAGTGGAAATGCGATAACGCTTCGGCAGCATCACTCTTTTATACAACTCCCGGGCCCGGGCTATGAGACTCGAATCGCAGACCCTCGGGTCGGCGTAAACGGACCAACCCTTTACGACTATGCGACTCCGATCGACGAAGATAGGACCATTCGCCTCGCAGCCCGCCACAGGCTTGAGCGAACGGATCCCAACGCTGACCGATCAGCAGCCGTTGAGCCTATCCTTTACTACGTGGATCCGGGGACACCCGAGCCCGTCCGGTCAGCATTGGTCGACGGCGCCGCTTGGTGGAATCAAGCGTTTGAAGCTGCAGGCTACGTCGATGCCTTCCAAGTTGAGGTCCTCCCCGCTGGGATCGACCCGCAGGACATCAGATATAACATGATTCACTGGACGCACCGCAGAACACGCGGATACTCCTACGGAAATACGGTTACTGATCCACGTACGGGAGAGATCATCCGCGGAGTCGTAAACCTTGGAAGCCTGAGACTAAGACAAGATTATCTGCATGCTCAAGGTATGGTGCCGCCCTTCCCGACTGGCATTTCACAACAGGAGCAGGACCCTGAGCTGGGTGAATTCGCTGATGCACCGACCTACGACTACCTAGCCCAGGTCGCCCCGAATTCGGACGCAGTGGAAATGGCTCTAGACCGGGTCCGACAGCTCTCCGCCCATGAGGTCGGCCATACCATTGGATTTCCGCACAACTACATGTCAAGCGCATATGGTCGAGAGAGCGTCATGGATTACCCAGCTCCCTATGCGGATATAGATAGCAACGGCGACATCGACCTTTCAAATGCATACGTGCAGCGTATCGGTAAATACGATGAACTAACAGTCGACTGGCTATATCGGGATTTTCCAGACGATGTCGATAAAGTCTCGGCTCTCCGGGCAATCGCAGACCAAGGAGTCAGCGATGGGCTCATCTACATGGGCCATACGAACAACAACTTCATCGGAGCTGCCCACCAGTATGCAAGCGTATGGGACAACGGAAACAATCTTGTAGACCACCTCAAACTGGAGCTCCGTATTCGAAACATCGGCCTCCAGAGGTTCAGCACGGACGTAATTAGAGCTGGAGAGCCTCTATCAAACCTCGAGTATGTGCTTCTACCACTATACATGCACCATCGCTTCCAGCTCCGTGCCGCAATCCAGAGCCTTGGTGGAGCAGATTACCGTTATGCGCTGAAAGGCGACGGCCAAACGCCATTCACCATAATCGATGGGGAAGAGCAGCGAGATGCGCTGGAAACCGTTCTGTCTACACTGGACGTCGACTTCCTTGCACTCTCTGACGAAATCATTTCCATGATTCCGCCGCCAGCCTTCAGGCATTCGGAGGGAGAAGTTTTTGAGGGTTACACCGAGCAGATCTTCGACCCACTCGCAGCTGCTGAAGCTTCTGCAGCCTTCACTGTGGGTGAAGTCCTCCATCCACAAAGAATGGCCCGCCTAGTTCTATACGGCGGGATGGGCGACTACCCCAATCTAGAAGAAGTTATCGACCGCTTGATCGAGACTACGTGGAACGCGAACCCTCGTGTCGACGAATACCATCAACGAATCCTTCACGCCGTGCAGCGAACAGTGATCGATCAGATGATGCAACAGGCCGCAATGGAAGGGAACGCCCCGGATGTGAGAGCGATCCTAGCGGACCGACTTGAGACGATGGCGCAAAGCCTGGAAGCGAAAGATGACACTTCGCCGCATGAGCGCCTCGCGGTAGCTGATATCCGCCGGTGGCAATCCCGGATCGACAACACGACTCCCGGTCCCTCGCTCCAGCTTCCCGCTGGAGACCCGATCGGTGGCAGCTCACGAAGCGGAAACGGAAACTCACGATAGTAGAGCCTTAACGACGATACCCCGGCGCGCTTAGCGCGCCGGGGTATCACTATTTGTAACGGAAGTGACTAAAGGTGGGCTATCAAAGCTCACACCCCATATCCATACCGCAGCAAAGCGGTGACTTGATCATACCACATCCGTCCTCGGGGCATTTCGAAACTTGCACTACCGCTCCCGTATCGGTCGTGATTGTGTCGTTAATTAAAGCCACGCCGCATGTGGCGCAGGTCATATTCACGCTCATGCCGCACTTGCCGCACGTATAGTTCGCCATGGAGAACTCCTTATGGGAGCATTTGGACTGATTCCGCAGTCGCACGTTAGCCTATTCAGGCTTCTCTCGTCAAAGACTTTCGTGGAGTCCATGGAAGACATAGCCATCTCAGGTTCTCGAACGACTTTGACGAAATGACCTCTGAGCTGCGACTTCGGCGGATGCTCTCCGACGAAAGAATAGGGGCCCTCCGCACTAAGGCAGAAAGCCCCTATCCTGTCTAACCGGGAATCGCAAATGTGGCGACGCTAGTCGCTACTTGGCAGAGTCATTGCGAAGTTTCCACCATTTGTCGAGATGACGATATATTGCTTTCCTTCATGCATATAGGTCATCATCTGATAGCGGTTGTCCGATGGAATCTCGACCCGAGCGAGCTCTTCCCCGGATGCCTTGTCGACCGCGAAAATGTGTGGGGTCCGATCACTGTCGTGGCTAGCGTATACCAGCATGTCCGGTGTCGCAAACATCGCCGCCTGCCGACCCGAACCTGTGCGCGGATCATCTTTTCCGTCGAGCGCCGGGTGATTCAGCACGTTTCGTGGAGTATCACCAATAGGCATCCACCAAAGGTGATCACCAGTATTGAGATCTATCGCCGTAATCTTACTGTACGGTGCCTTCCACAAAGGAAGACCATCGATACGACCTGGTGAAGCCGCAGGCCCTGGCACCCAGTCCGTTATGGTCGTCCCGGTTGGCTGATCCGTCAGGTCCTCAGCCACCCCTCCTTCGTCCTTCTCGGGACCCGGAATGATAATGCGCGCACTACACCCTTTCTGGGACGGCACATAGATGATCCCCGTATCAGGATCATAAGCCGGCGTTCCATCGATATTCGTACCTCCCACATCAGCCGGACACCAAAACGCTGCGCGCTTACCAAGAGGGTTGTCACGCTGAAGAGGGGGCAGGAAGAGTGGTCCGATCTGGAAATCTTCAAGCGCTTCAATCGCTCGCTGCCTGAGCTCCGGCGAAAAGTCGACGAGATCGTCCTCGGTCATGCCCTGCATATCATACGCTGCAGGACGCGTCGGGAACGGTTGCGTCTCGGCTAGATGTTCTCCGGGAATCATTGATTTCGGTACTTCCCGATATTCAACCGGCCATACAGGCTCACCCGTTTCACGGTTGAGCACGTAAAGGAATGCCTGTTTGGTGGCCTGTGCCAAGATCGGGGTCTCTACCCCATCGATCGTCACATCCGCGAGAACAGGGACCTGAGGCGTGTCATAGTTCCATATATCGTGTTTCACAAACTGAAAATGCCAAGCGCGGTCCCCCGTCTCAACGTCAAGCGCAATCAAGCTTGTGGAGAAGAGATTGTCACCGGGTCGGAAGCCGCCATAGTAGTCCTGGGTAGCACCGTTGGTTGGCACGTACACGAGGCCGAGATCGGCATCGGCCGAAAGAGGCGCCCATGAAGAAATGTCGCCCGTCCACTCCCAGGCGTCGTTTTCCCACGTTTCGTGCCCAACCTCTCCTGGACTGGGAAGCACGTCGAACTTCCAGAGGTGTTCACCGGTGCGAGCATCGTACCCCAGGATATCTCCGGGGATATTCTCGCGGCGAGTCTGGTTGTAGCCCTGCTCCGCAGAGTTTCCGACGACAACTACCCCGTTGACGACTATGGCTGGTGACGAACTCGTTATGTAGCCCTGCTCGAGAGAAATACCATCAGCGGCATTCTCATATTCATATCCAAGTCCATTTTCACCGAGGAGATCGACCACACCGGTAGACGGGAACCCAGGGATATCAACCTGCTGTCCGAACCCCTCAAGATGTTCTCCCGTCTGGGCATTGAGGGCATGTAGGAAGAATGCCGGAGAAATAAGGTAGATCACATCTTGGCCATCTACGTTGGCGTAGGCGACTCCCTTTCCGTGATTCTTCCGCATCGAGTACTCCCAGCGGAATGTCTCAGGCTCAGTGTATGTCCACACCTCTTCGCCTGTTGCAGCATCCGTCGCCACAACCGTTCGGTATTGAGAATGCACATTCACGAGCAAGCCGTCCACGTAGATCGGGATCGACCGCGCATTCACTGAACCCAGATGCGTCGCGTCATACTCCCACGCCACCTCCAGGTCAGCAAAATTGCTCGGGTTGATTTGGGTTAGGTCAGAATAACGCTGCCCCATCAGGTTTCCCGTAATGACGGACCAATCGCCATCAACGGTCACTCCGTCCGCGCGATCTGCACCTCCGAAGCTGCCACCACATCCGCCGAGCACCACCGAAATACCAAGTGTGAGCCAAAGGCTCCTTCGATTCCTCATTTACTGACCTCGTAATCCACTGAAGACGCGGAAACGCAGCGTCGCGCCGGACCCGTCTAGGAACGGCTTATGCAAGGACCGCAAGATGCCAAGCACCCTAGGATCACGCCAGAGCAAAATGGCTTTCCGATGAGTCAAGTTGACTTAATCAACTCTAGAGGCAGTATAGAAAACACCCTTGCAATTGATCTGCGCTGACCCGACAGTGTGAGCGTCCCCTAACGATTATTGTTTGGAATCCTCCATGACACGTCACGCCTTCACGTTAGCTCTAGCCATTGCAGCCACTGCCTGTGTGCAAGCCCAGCCTGGAGTTGAGGCACCTTCCGACGAACTGGCGCCATATCTACCAACTGCAGAGCAGAAAGCAGAAGTTACCGCCACGCTCCAGTTGCTATTCGATGCATTAGAGACCGGAGATGAGGCGCTTCTAAGATCGGTAACCGACCCATCGGTAGTGATGCACTTCACAGAAACCCGAGACGGAATAACGACTTTTGGCTCCTCCACTCTGGATGGTTTGGCAGAGCGGATCTCTTCGTCAGAAGCACCTCTCATTGAGCGATTCTGGGACCCAATAGTCGTCGTGGATGGTTCGTTGGCAACAATCTGGACACCATATGATTTCTATGTAGGGGAAAACTTCAGCCATTGTGGAGTTGACGCGGCCAACATGATGGCTGGGGAAGAAGGCTGGAGAATTGTTGCGCTTTCCTGGACCCGTTTCCAGCCCCCCGCATGCGAGCTTCACCCCGAAGGGCCACCCTCCATGTAGTAAACACGAGCAGGCGTATTTAACTACGTTGCAAATCCCTTTCGCAGTGTGTCGCGTGTCATTGAGAATGACCGCAGACCTGACAGTGGGTCATAGGCAACAAGCATAGAACCACGATAACCCAAGCGATCGGGCGTTCCCCTAGAAAAAGCCATAAGCTTCTCAGCTAGACTTTTTTGGGTTTCATTCACACCGGTTTCAAATTCGGACACGAATAGATCATTCAGAGTGAGCGGCTGCGGACGCCCTTCTAGCAGCGCTAGAGTCACCGTCGCCACCACCGTGTTATGTGGGAAATTGAAATGCAGGGCGAGAGGGGCATAAGTATTTTTATCCGGCTTTTGGATCTCGAACTCTTCCAGAAGGCGATCTATATGCTTCTTCAAAATATCCTCTAACTCAGCATACTCATCGACATAGTCCATGAGTGACGAGGGTGGTGAACCAATGAATGCATATGGATCCGCCGCGAGCCCCTGGAGAAGAGACTGCGTGATCGCTGCCCGTTCCTCCGCGCTTTCACTCTTCGCGACAGAAGACGAAAACTCTCGCGCCAGAGTCAAGACTGAATTCAGGAGCCATGGATAATCTCCGGTATTATCCCGCCGCATCTTGATCGGATCTCTATCATACATAAGCCAGAAACCCCATCTGAGGTGTGCACTCAGGACAGCGACACTAGCGTGCGCAAACAAGACCGGATGATCACCTTCAAGTTGGTCAACCTTCTCAATGATCCGGTCATACGCTTGTTCCTCGGGGTGAAACTGCGATATGGCATAGATGAGCAAGGTTTCGGCATCAGCGACGAAGCAATGGCCGCTGCCGTCCGTACCTTGAAGGTGTTGAACCAGACCCGTTAGGCGGTCAATCGTAGCTGTCGGGCTCGGCGTATCCCAGGCCCGCATAGCGCACAAAGCGAGAAGGTGGAGCAGGTAGTAGTCGAGGAGGATCGCAACGGTTGCCCTGCTAGCATCCTCGTCCGACTGCAGGACCGGAGCATCAACTCGCTGCAGGAAAT
>DLTN01000034.1:14527-25151 GCA_002500925.1 Gemmatimonadales bacterium UBA7835
CTGAAACCATCATTACGTGTCCGTGCGTCCAAGCGAGCGACGTCTCTGCCAACATCAAAAATGTCGTTTCCCGCGTGGAACCGATGGATTTCCATTTGAGCCTTCAGGCTCACTACCCAGTCGACTGCAGTACCTCTATCAGTCAGCCCAGCAATGATACGACTCCGCAAATCTCCAATGAGAATCGATTCGAGTGAATCAATCAGTCGGCCAACATCTTCGGACATTTTACTCATCACACGGTATGCGCTCGAAGTAGTCCTGCTCGGGTCACGAAATTTCCACCAATCCGTTGGGTGTTTTCAGGGTTGCTATTAGACGAGCATGGTCGCCCCGTGACACTTCGATATCGAGTTCGAGCGCGATACACCATTGCTGAACCCGATCCGGGTCGGGGTGCTCTGCACGGATGCCGCGGAATGAACTAAAGCAGGGTAGAGATATTCCGGGATGATCGGTGTCTCCCCAATCAATGAAAAACGGAATAATCCCACCCGCTCGCTCTGCCCAAGGATCGGTCATTTGCCACTCAAGGAGAGCCCCACCCTCACGCCTCCGGCTCCCCTTCTTAGACTCTCCAAGATCCAGACCAACCAATTTTGCTCGGACGATCAAATCATCCAGATCCGACACCGCCACGCACCATGTTACGAGCCGAGGAGAATTGAGCGTGTCCAAGCCAAACCAGCGCGCCCGGTTTGGCTCGGGTTGATCGAGGTCGACACCTACCACCTCCATATAGCTCTTAGGGCCGAGACCAACTAAACGATTCTTCGTTCCATAGCCCGCATGTCTGCCTCCCGGAGATGTCGCGACCCCAAGATGGGTCTCAATATGCCGGACTCCTTCGTCGAGATCAGGTGCAGCAAAGACTAGATGATCCATCGAGGATCGCCTTCTCTCAAGATCTCAACACCGGACAGAGACTCCGAGCTAGCCACGGCACCTACGTAGCCGTCTTGAGGGGAGATCATCATTAGGCGCCCAACATCGCGCTCTTGGGCCACGTCCAACTCACTCCGGACACGATCGGCATCCCGCTGCCCATGCATGAGTCGTAAGCCAGCTCCATGGCGCTTTGCCAAGGCCTCCTTTGCAGTCCAGAGTTCCATAAACGCGAGATCACCCTCTTCCCCGTCTAGCGAGCGCAGCCCGGCCGCTTCATCTGGACCGAACCAGCGGTTAGCAATATCAACCGACCGGTCCAACGGACGGACTCGCTCGACATCTACACCTAAGCTTGAGCAGCGCCCAACCGCCACTGCATACAGATCACTAGAATGGCTAACAGAGAATGCATGGGTAGAGGAACCCGCCGCGCCCGGAACAATCACTGGCTTACCGCCGGGCGCAGTCACGATACCCACATCGGCCGGCTCACAGGCAACATACTTAGCAAGAATGATGCGTAAAACCTTACGTCGAGTCCTAAGTCGATCGCCTTCAGCTGGATCAAGAAAAGACGCTGCCCTGGCTTCATCCTCCTCGGACACGACGCCAGCAACTTGGAGATCTGGCCGGGCAACTGACTCCAGCACAGAGAGCGATCCAGTGTTGATCAGCCAAACGTGCACGACACTCGGTTCAACGTCGCACGAAAGCCCGAATGTGCACCTGTTTGTCACTCGTGACTCCGTCAGTCCGCTGCCCTAACGCGGACCGCAAAAGAGGGGACTTCATAGATCCGTAACCCATCTACCCACTGGGTCCCGAAAACTTCGACGGTCACAGACTCCCCCTCGACGATATCGACCTTTAGTGCCTCGACCTCAGTGACTACCTCATTACGCTTTGGCACTACTTGGCCACGGTACTTCCAAGAGAGTGGAAAGCCCACGACGGGATGCTCCCAGACGGGATTATCTATGCCTTCCAGCCAGCCCTTCATATGGACTAGAGCACGAGCTGACTGAATAAGGGCCTCAAGACCGAGAGAGCCGGGCTGCACCGGATCCTCGAAGAAATGAGCCTTGAAGTACCAAGCGTCGTAATGAATCTCCTGCCACGTACGAATACGGCCCAACCCAGCCTCTCCACCTTCATTCCAAAACCCAGTCACCTTATCGAGCATCCGCATCATACCGCTCTTCATCCCCGGCAGATGTGCAAGCTCACCACCCCCATCAAGCAATGAAAGCTCTGGCACTGGAGATTCCGCATCACGCCGAGCCAGCATCTCTTCCGTCATCGGAAGACCACGCTGATCCTCGAGAATCTGCGGGCTGAAGAAACCGAAATCCGTCTCGAGTGTCATGACTGGACCATCATCGTTCTCGCAAAGCACTTCGAAAAACACAATGCTCGTGCCACCTGCCTTAGCGAATCGCGTAAGCTTGGTTGTAAGAGTTAACGTGCCCATATCCGGTTTGATTGGGCGATGAAGAATGCAGTTCTCCCCATCAAGATTCCGAAAAGCCACATCGCCCTCAGTGTCTGCAAAAAAATTGCAGTACGATGCGAACCACCCACACGGTTGCAGCAGTGCTTCTACGATTACGGCGAAGGGCATGTGGCCCTGGCCTTCATCAAAATACCAAGCGTCAGGCTCGACTTCGAACGTCGACACCAGCGTTCCTTCGTTGGGCGCAGAACCAGGCGCAACGTCAACAGACAACACACTGCTGACAAAATGGTACGGAGGTCCCGGAAGCCGTGGGCACTTCGTTGCCCCGTCATATCTCGTAAACATTTTTCCGAACGCATCACTCGGTCGACCCCAAGCGCACGAGAGCATCGCCTCATGGTCACCTCGAACATCTGATCCCTCGGGACCCACGTACCGAATTGGATCCTCTTTGAGGAACTCTTGTTTCGTCGTTAGTGGGAAATCCGGAACGAGCCTTAAGCCGAAGCGCCGACATTGGAAGACCTTGAAGCCATCACTCTTACACAACAGTGCGGCATAGACCTCGGGGATTGGACCGTCTACTACGTCCTCCACGAAAATCTCGTACTCTAGTGTGTGCGGGCCATCTGGGATGACCTGACCACGGCACAGAAAACGGGCCACTTCTCCCGGAACCGGCTCAAAACGCCACCCATCCCGTGAGATGGTGAAACCCATAGCAGCCATCGCAAACGACATAGCCTGAGTCGCTGCATCCGCCATAAGCGTCCCCGGCATGCAAGGATCGTTCTTGAAGTGTCCCTCGTAGAACCACGCGTCGACCGGGACCTGGGCTTCCGCTCGCAAATATCCACGTCCCCATGGCCCCCCAGTCGGATCCCACTCGGGAATGTGATCGAGCAGCTGAAGACGACCATCGGGTGTATTCGGTGTGCGCGTATGCGTGCAGGACATCTCAAAGCCTTCACCGAAACAAGCGAACGCGTCTCCGGCTACCCAAGCCTGCACTTCTTCGCCAGTGAAATGCGACTTTTTACTGATCTTCGGCATCGGGTCGAGTACAGCATTGGGATCAGGCTCGTCGTCGCCAGCATCCCAAAGTACACCGCCCGATCCAGAGAGCTCTTCTTCAGTGAAAAAGCCAGCCTGACCATTTCGAACAGAGATCAGAAGACGATCACCTATGTAGCAATCGTAATGGAAGAAGAAAAGTCGGACATCGCCCGTCTTGGCATGACCATCGACGTAGATGTCATACGTCAGTGTGTCACCTGGTGCGGGGAGATCACCGTGAAATGTTAGATCACACCCGAGAAGCCGGTACACTCGGTCCGACTGGTTCAGGAAATCCGCCCCCAGCCAAGAGATAAGAAGCAGATCTGCCTGCCCCGACTCAATCACTACCCCAGGAGCCATCCGACCCGTGTGTAAGTACCATGCATCGTGCTTCACGTCGGTCTCTGTTACGACACGACCCTTTTTCATGCTCCCTGGTTCGCCCTCGATCGTAAGGGCGCGATCAGCGAAAAGGAGCGGCGGCTCCGGCATGCGAACCTGCCGCTCGTAACCGTCCTGCTTCTCGAAAAGTTCTCCGAAGATACTGGAGATCTCGCCCCCTGCGTGGATCTCTAGCTGCTCCCGCGTCAAGAAGATCGTCTCGGGCATTGCTGACCGATCAACCGGTGGGTGCGTGGGAATTACAGGAGAAGGCGGGCCACTGCGCTTCTCGCTTGATTCCACCACCACTTCGGCACCTTCTCCAGAATCAGAGATGCCCAAAGATGACCCGCGCTGCGCCACCTCTTTCCGCTTAACATGAGTGGATGGCTCTCCGGTCGGTTGCAAGACGACGCGCAAGTCCGGAGGGACTTCGGTCTCGACGGAGACGGATGCTGGCAGCCCGGTAGTTGACCCAAGTCCCATAGCGAGAAACGCGTCGTGCGTCTCCTTCTGCTCCTCAAGAAAATCAGTGTGAGCCTGTGCTACTGCGTTGAAGAGGTCCAGTGCCGGATCAACAACTGCAACGGAATCCTTTGGTACCGATGGAATCGGCCGTTCGACACTAGCGACTGGCGCAGGAACCGCCTCGACGTCAACGAAATGTCGACCGACATCGTAGTCGAACCCATTAGGCGGGGGCGGGATCATGACATTTTCATCGGGATTCGATACTTCCATCGTCTTCACTAATGTGTTTCGGGAGTTGGGGCGCATGAACGACTTCGGCCACACTACATCGGGCGAATGCGCTGGGAGTCTCAGAACAGGGCCCTCCGGTTCCACAGAAGATTTACCTCCTGACCGGAGCCCAGCAATCCGGGAAAGGAACTGAGTCAAATCCATAGGAACGCCAGCTGCCCACAGGCAAGCAACCGAACGTGCCAGTGCTTCCAGCCCGGATCCCTCGTGCGGATCCAAAGCCACAACCAGATGAGGACGATCACCCAGAATGCGACCAATCGCATTGGTAAGAATTGCACGAGGGCCGTGCTCGACGAATACACGCACTCCATCGTCGTAAGCCGCCTCCAAAGTCTTCGGGAAGTCGACCGGGTCGATCGCCTGCCTCGTGATAGCCTCTGCCGCCGATTCCCGAGTCGGGACGTACGCACTATTCCACGCGTTCGCGTAGAAGCGCACTCCGGGCACACTCGAAGTGTCGCGCAGGTGAATGTCGTGCCAACGCTTCTCGAACGGCGTGAGCGGAGCACAGTGAACGACCATGTCTAGTCCGAGATCAATCGCTCGACTTCGCCCCACCTTTTCAACTACACGGTCGCAAGCCTCAGCGTCGCCACCGATCACAATGTCTTCATAGTGGTGAATTACCGTTACATAAACCCGGTCTTCACTCTCCATCGCTTCCTCTATGACTCCGATTGGGGCCGCGATCCTATAGTTCTTCCACTCGGGCAATTCACCTTCAGGAAGATTCCAGTACTGCGCTGCGGCGCGACACTCTGCAGTGAGTTGGTTGACGTACATCTCGGAGTCGTCAATCTCAGCGAGCATCGCATCTAGGTCATTCCAGACCCCAAAAGCCATTAATGAGTTGGTCTCACCAGAAGAAAGGCCAATAGCGGCATCAGGCTTCATCCCCAAGACGGCTCGCGTGAACTGGGTGTGCACCTGACATACAAAAGACGATCCTGTCAGTTGTGTCGCTGGAGAAAACCCAGTGATCTCTGCTCCGTACAGGTCGGACGCCAGCTTTGGGGTACCAGCGAACCGTTCCGTGAGGTCATGACCTATCTCTGGGAAAGCCATCAGCAGATCCCGACCCGCTCCCGGATACGCAGCAGCAGCCCCCGTGTAACAGAATGCTACTTCCCCATCGTGCTGTCCCGAGCCAAAAAAGATCCCGGGGGCGTTCGGCTCACGTCCGGACATCAGTTCCTGGCCGGCATATGCGGCAAGCCGTTCTATATCCTCCTCTGTGCGCCCGACCAAAGCCACCCTGACCTCTCCCTCGCTTGACTCTCGACCCGCGAGGACTGCAGAGCCTAAGTCACTGAGCGTTCCTGACGCGAAGAATTGAGTGAGAGGAACATCGACCGGACTGATGAGGTCAGTAGTCCGATCCGGTGCGCGCAAAAACACCTCACCTTCGAGGCCCATAAACGAGCGTATGGACACATGGGTGTGAGCAGTGTCTTTACGGCGAGGAGCAGGCCACGCTCCTTCTGCGTCAAGCATCACACCAAGCTGAGCCATAACGGCTCCGGAGGCGATGTGCAGCAGTCCTGACGCCCCATGAGCATGGCCGAATCGTGCGGTTACTTCTGACTCACCTTCCTCGGGAACCAAACTAAGACTGACTGGGGCCGCTCCCGATACCTCTCCACCTTCCACAATCGACGCAAAGATGGGATATCCCTTATCTATAGCGTCCTGTTCACGCATTACAACAAGCCCGACTGCGGCATCGCCCGGCCTATGGCGATCTTCGGGTAGCACCCGAATGGCTGCATCTACGTGAGCCGACTCGTGTGAAAAGTCTGACGCACCCACGAGTGCACAATCAATCTCTCGTGCCTGAAGCGCCCTTGCAGCAAGCTTCAAGGCATCAACACCAGAGAGTTCTTCGGACGCAACTGTGAATCCGGGTGCACGCCAATCCTGCTGAGCATGGACGCGGTTTGCTGGAATGTTAGGCATACATCCTATCACCCCCGCTGCCGTAAGATGACGGGCTGAGCGAGTATTGACCTGGCGCCAGCCATCCACATCTACATCGTCGGATAGAATCTCATGCAGTCTAACCCGGAGCCCATGCCGAGCAGCTTGCGGATCAACACACATCCCTATGTAAACACCGGTCCGATCTGGATTCAGTCCCCCGACCTGCCTCAGAGCCTCTTCCACTACAGCCAGTATGGAGGTCTGCTGAGCCAGGCTTTCTTGAAGGTCGTTCGGTGGAAATCCAAGATTCTTCATCGGAAGAACGACCTCAGACGATTTCGTGCCCGTCGCATCTCTTGCAGCTAGCAGTCGCCGCACAAATCCCGGTAGTCCCGCGGTCTCACCAGCAATGACTCCGACTCCGGCGATCGCGATTGGCTCACGATCTTGCGCTGGTTGCGGGTATTCACTGACCACCAAGCCCCTGTCCTCAGAACCTCTGGGAGCGACCCACTCCTCCGCGATCAAATGCGCATTGTTACCGCCAAATCCAAAGTTCGAGATCGCAGCCCGACGAGGGCCGTCGCTCTCCCAAGCCTCCTCCTCCGCAAGGAGCCGGAAGCCATGGGCGTCGATTGCGTCTAGCGGATCGTCACAAGGTGTCGGCGGCAGCACCTTCTCTTCGAAGGAGCTTAAGACCTTCAGAAGGCTAGCGACGCCCGACGCTGTGATAGGATGTCCGATATTTCCCTTTAGAGAGCCAATGACCGGCTTTGGAGCATCCGCCCACACCTTAGCTAGCGATTCTAGTTCGACTGTGTCACCTCGTGGTGTGCCCGTAGCATGACACTCGATGAAGTCTATATCCCGGGGCTCCAATCCTGCCGCTTCATACGCCGCCCTCATTGCACGGACCTGGCCATCCATCGCCGGCGCCAAAAACCCGCTTTGTCGACCGTCGTTCGATAAGCCAACCCCCCTTATTACACCAAAAATTCGGTCGCCATCAGCTTCTGCATCGGATAGGCGTTTGAGAGCAACTAAGCCGGCGCCCTCGGCGGGCAGAAGCCCGTCCGCACCCTTATGCAGTGGCCTAGATTGGCCGGTAGGACTCAGTGCCTGAAGTGCGGTGAAGCCAAGATGAATAAAGAGCGGATCAGCCTTCGCAACACCACCCGCGAGCATGAGATCCGACTCCCGGTCCTGTAACCGCCGACAGGCAATCTCGATCGCATAAAGCGAAGAAGCACAGGCTGCATCCAAAGCGAACACATCGCCGTCGAGGCCAAGTGCATGAGCCGCGATATGCACCGGACCACCAGACGAAAACCGATTTCTGGGATCTGAAGCACTGCCTACCCTCCCGCTAATTGGAGCGTTTGGGCCTTTCTCTAACCAATGATCCTGAACGAAGCGGGTATGTTCAACCGTAGGATACGAAAGGTTACCGACAATTAATCCCGTACCAGCCGGGACACTTTCTGCACCCGCCTCAGACAACGCGACCCTGCTGCAGTGAAGCAACCATCGGGTTAAGTCATCAAGTCGCCCTAGGTCTTTGATGCGATCCGCAAAGTAGCTCTCATCGAAGAGTTCATTGAAGCCCGTGACATAGCCACCACGGTTGCTCACTACGTATTCGCGTGACTCTCCTGGGGATTGCTCATGCAGGAGGCGACGAGAATCTAGCCCCCAGGACCCCTCGGGAGCCTCGTCGATCATCACCCTAGCACTTCGGACAGCATCGAATAGTGCCTCTGGACTCAAGGCGCCGGGAAGCACGCATGCGCGTCCGACGATGGCGATGGGTTCGAAGCTGCCACTCATGTTAGGATCTGATCAGGCGCCGGGAGCGTCGAACTGCACCTCACGCAGCTCGGCAACCAAATCGCCTTCCTCAGTCGCGATAATGAAATCGAAGAGGGTTCCCCTTTCCGTTTTCCGTGCACGGAAGGCCGAGCGCATTCGCTCCGGGATCGTTTCTAGGCTGTGGACAACCATCTGACCCATACCTGCAAGCCGCTGCATAGCCCCCGCCTTCTGATGCGTCCACAACTCAGCGAGCTGCAAAAGGCCCTCGAACGCTGCAGGGTCGAATCCCTTCACAAAGTCCTTCATCGGCCATCCTAGGCTTGCCGCACTCCGTAGCAAAGCCATCCCACCTTCCTCTGAGAGACCCTCCAGGTTCAAGATCGCGCGTCGGTCGGTCGCGGTTCCGAGCACAGTGTCGTAGGCCGTCCCTACCTCGAGAGGCCACGGCTCAAGTCCGCCTGATGGTACTTGAGGCGGAGAGCCTGCACCGTTCTCAGAGTAGCGGACAATGGTTTCGTGGTGCACGGCCCCATCATTATCACGGAACACGAGTCGGTAGCTCGGAATCGCAGCTACGATCGGCTCCACATCTACCGAATGTGCTCCAGCCGCCATCTCTTGCCCGGGCAGAGTTATAACAAAGTCTTCCAGGTATGCCCGCATTGTTCCGACAGGCCTGAGCGCTTCACCGAGCCGCAGTGCTAAGCCGGCAACATCCGAAGACCCGATCTCTTTCTTATCACCCTCACCGCCACCTACAGTGAAGCTCTGAGTGGTAGCTGGAAATGAGGGAGCGGCAAGCACCACCCTCTCTACACCCACGCCTGTCAATCCTAGCTCGTCAACAAAGAATTGCGCCCCAGCATCTACGCCGAGTAGCGCTATCCCCTGTCTTTCGAAGTGCGCTGCCAACGCTTCATCTACCATCCCACCAGCCCAAGGGCCCCAATTGTACGAGCGAACCCGACACCGGTCTCCGCGTCGGGCCGCTTCACTGGCTGCAACCTTGTTGAGGACCTCGTTTGCGGCGGCGTACGCGACTTGGCCCGCATTACCCGCACGAGCTGCTATCGAAGAAAAGAGCGCGATCAGCTGAATCGCGTCGTCCTGTGTCGCTTCGAGAAGGACGCCGAGCCCTCCTACCTTCGGACCAAAAACCTCAGCCACACGATCCGGCGTCATATCTGCTATCGACTTATCTCTCAGCACTCCAGCCCCATGTACGATGCCGTCTATAGAGCCCCAAGTCTCACGGATCTGATCAAGAGCAGCCTCCACTTGTTCGAGGCTGGTTACATCTGCAGTCAGGTATATCGCCTCTATACCTCTAGCATCAAGCTCGGCGAGAGACATCCGAACTTCAGCGCTGCCCGCAAGCGACTGAGCTTGTTTCTGGATAGCAGAGAAGTCGACCCGCTCTCCAAGTGCCTTCGCCGAAGAAGCGAGGGCACCTGTGATCTGAACTGGGTCAGTGGTTAGCGGCACGCCTTCCGGCCACTCAGCTAGTTTCGAACGCCCCAGAAGAGCCAGCTTCACCTTCCACTTCTCGGCTAACTTGGCCACGGAGCTCGCAGTTACACCTCGGGCGCCGCCCGAGACAACGACAACCGAGCCGGGTTCAAGAGCCGGGCCTCTTGAGTCGTCGGTCGCCAACGTCTCAACCTGGACCACAGAACGCGTTCCATCAGTAGCATATGCGACTTCAAGTGCCGGACCACCAAAGAACAATTCATCAAGGATCGCGTCTGCTGACCTCTCGGGATCCGCAACGTCGATTGCCTTGAGTGAGGCACCAGGCCACTCGCGCGCCGCCGTCTTTACTACTCCGGCAAGCCCCCCTCGCCAAGCATGATCTCCAGGACTGCCATCAAGCCCGAAGCAACCACCTGTGGACTGCACTGTGACGAACAGGCGTTCCTCAGCCTTGGGATGCTGAGCTACAACCTTGGCCACCGCAATCGCGGACTGATGGACGTGCAGTGCCCCAACGGGTCCTGCCGGCATATCTGAGAGCCCCGCGAGGCATATCACAGCACACGCAGACTCTGATGGACGCTCTACTACCGTGGCGGAGACGCCGCGAGCACTCAGACCAGCTGACAGTGCCTCTGCCAAGGAAGGATTCTCATCGGTGATTTCAACACCTCGATCTCCGGCTAGTGCAAACAGCCCAAAACCAGGACGCTGGTCCTTCACCAGCCTAGGCACAAAAGCCGTAATCTCCGTTGGATCGATAACCATGTTAGGAACAACCAGAGCAGTTCGCTCTTGAGTCACTTCCGGCACCGGTGTAGAGGTAGTAGGGGTCGAGTTGCTACTCGGTACCCCCGGCGCACCTACAGC
>DLTN01000034.1:25472-25698 GCA_002500925.1 Gemmatimonadales bacterium UBA7835
AATTTCTCGGCGACATCCCGCAACGTACGAAGAGAAGCGAGCTCGTCAGGTGCAATTTCCGGGATTCCCGGAAGACGCTCCTGAAGCTCCGAAAGAATCTCAACCTGTTTGATCGAGTCGATCCCTAACCCAGCCTCCATCTCCATATCGAGATCAAGCATTTCCACCGGATAACCAGTCTTTTCGGAAACGACCTCCAGAGCAAGCGCAGTCACGTCGACGGCAG
>DLTN01000034.1:26040-27847 GCA_002500925.1 Gemmatimonadales bacterium UBA7835
CAGGCATCGGCGCACCTACAACAGCAGGCGCCACAGATTCCTGTATAGCTGGAGACGAACTCAGCGTGTGCTCCTGGCGAGACTGAACGTTAGGTACTGGAACCGGAGGCGCAGTCGGTTCTTCAGGGCGTCGATCTAATCGAGCTCCGGTGGGAGCCCGACCCTCCACTGAGGCTGCGCTACTGGTCTGACCAAGAGCAACCGCAGCCATGTCGAGGAAGCTTCGATGACTATCCGCCATCAACTCCTGATATCGACGGTGTGCCTCAATCGTGGCCCGATGAATCTCAGCGGCTACGCTGTGGTCTACATTACCACTTACAAGCGGTGCCGGAGTGCTCACCTCTGACTCTGCAGTTCGAGCCTCAGTAGTGGGTTCTGCTACCTCCTCCGGATTCGGGCTAGCGCGGCCAGCAGCCCCGTCCTGAGGCGGATAGGGACGATCGTGGTTAAACCCAGTTATCATGATTTCAAATGGCTTTGCCTCTACCGGGGCATCAGGAACTTGATACCCTTCGGAGAGCGCTAGGAGATTCATGCTCACGCCTTCGGCCGCAAGCGCACCAATACCGCGCCAGAACGCCCTTAGGCCGTCCACTTTCTTGTCGTCGAGAGAGATAGCTACGTACTCACGACCTTCGAGACACCGCCCCACCAACTTGGTCAGTATGCGTCCTGGACCAACTTCTACGAAGTGCGTCACACCAGAAGAGTGCATCGCCTCGATCATCTCGCGAAAGCGGACCGGTGAAGCAAGCTGGTCTGCTAAGAGTCGGCGAGCAGCTTTCGGTGTCTTTGGATAAACGTCGGCCGTCTTGTTCGCATATACCTCTGGTCCTCCATCGCTCCACTTCAGTTCCGCAAGATGATCGTGAAACGGATCGCACGAGTCAGAGACGATATTGGAGTGAAAAGCTGACGCTACGGGAAGTCGGATGGAACGAAGCCCCTCCGACTTCAACTTCGTTGTCATGTTTGTAATCGCACTCTCCGAACCAGCTAGCACAACCTCTGTGGGAGCATTGTCATTTGCGATCACGACATCGTCCGACGGATCGATCAGGCTTCTCACCGTCTCAGCGTCACTGGGGACTGCGATCATCGCGCCCTCTTTGCTTGCCGCAGCCTCTGCCATGAGCTCACCTCTCTTACGAGCAGTGGCTAAAAGAGCTTTTTCCTCCATCCGACCTGAAGCAGCCAATGCGGACAGTTCTCCAAAACTGTGTCCCGCCATCGCGTCAGCCTCTACACCCAACTCTCTCAGCAAGTGAAGGAATCCTAGGCTGACTGCAGCGATTGCCGGCTGAGCCGTCGCCATAGCTGTCAGGGTCTTAAACTGCTGCGCTCGCTCGTCGTCTGTGAAAGCCGGCGGAGGAAAGACTGCTCGGTCGAGGCGATCTCCAGCGAACTCTTCTATATCGACAGCTTCATCCCACACAGCGCGGGCGCAATCAAAGGTCATCGCTGCCTCGGCGCCCATCCCTACGTACTGGCTTCCCTGTCCGGGGAAAATGAACGCAAGCCTTTCAACTTTCGAAGGGCCAAAACCAAAGTGAACATCTGGATCTGGCAGCGATTCTTCCGACCCTGCCCTTATAACCTCGACTGCCTTATCAAGCTTAATCCCGAGCTCATTAGCGTCACTCGCCACAACAGCAACACGGGCGTGAGCATCAGCATCAAAATCTTCCGCGCCCTGCGCGGCGAGGGTGCCAAGGGAGTACCCTTGCTCAATCTGGGACCGAACCTTCTCTATCCGCGAGGCGAGACTGTCCCTATCTGCAGCGCTGAGGACCAAAAGATCTTC
>DLTN01000003.1 GCA_002500925.1 Gemmatimonadales bacterium UBA7835
GTACACTTACGAGGGAACTCACGACATCCACTCGCTCATCCTAGGGCAGACACTGACGGGATTTAACGCATTCTGATGCAACCCAGGATGGATTGCTTGATCTGTTTCTGTCTATCGGTAGTTTTTTCGGCCGCTTGATGCTTCATTGCATACGGGTAAAGCCTCGCTAGCTCAACTGGCAGAGCAACTGACTCTTAATCAGTAGGTTCGGGGTTCGAGTCCCTGGCGGGGCACTGAATTAAAGTGAGGCCTCACAAGCACTTACAAGCTTGTGGGGTTTTTGCTACGGATTTACTCTCCCATTGAGGACGGTTAGGGGTGAGTTGATCCAGACATTCCCGTAAATCAGAACGGGTTCATCAGATGAGTGATTACTCAGGCGATTTCGTTTTTTGAAATGCCTGAGGAGTCCAAAGCCCCAAGAAATTTCTGCCCAAAAAATGACGGGGTGGTTATGCTAATAGATGCGCATAACTGACAGGCTAAGATCTCTGGCCTCACAAAGGTTTGTTAAGAGTGTGGGCCTTTTAGCTGGAGGCACTGTTCTCGGGAACGCGATCCTAGTTTTGGTGCTCCCGATCTTAACAAGGCTGTATGGTCCAGACGCCTTTGGTATGCTAGGCGTCTACATGTCGCTTCTAGATGTGTTAGCGGTTGCAGCTTGCCTTAGACTCGATTTGGCGACACCGCTTCCGACAGCTGACGAAGACGGCATGAGCTTGTTGGCCCTGGGAGTGATATCAGCTACTGGTTTTTCCCTTTTGTTGGCTGCAACGGTCTATCTCATGCCTACGCAGATTGTTTCTTTGCTTAGGCAGCCAGGTTTTGAGCCATTTCTTTGGATGTTACCTGCCGGAGTTTGGCTGCTGGCAATTTATTCTGCTATACAATTTTGGACGATTCGCAAACAAAGGTTTGCACTTGTAGCAGAGACACAGGTAGTGAGAGCGATAGGCGGAGGTGGTAGCCAAGTTGGTTTTGGCTACTTGGGGATATCGCCGTTTGGACTCTTAATGGGGCATATGATTCAATCTGGTTTGGGATCATTCTCAATGGCTAGATCTCTGTGGAAATACGACAAGAATCTGATAGCTACCGTTACCCCGAAGACACTTTGGAAGAACCTAAAAGAACAGAGAAGGTTTCCACTTTACTCAGTTCCGGAATCACTTTTGGATACTGCTGCTAATGGTCTTCCTCTGGTTCTAATCGCTGCTATTTCTGGGCCGATTGAAGCTGGTTACTTGCTGTTGGCTCAGCGAGTCTCGAGCGTTCCGTCAGCTCTGCTAGGGAGCAGTATATCGAAAGTTTATCTGGCAGAAGCCCGACCAAGAATGGATGAAGGTCAGCTAGGGGTTTTTACTAGAAAGATTGTGAAAACACTATTTAAGACTGGAATAGGGCCCTTTATTCTTCTCGCGGTATCGGCACCTTTGCTATTTCCTGTCATCTTCGGTGCAGACTGGGAAAGGGCAGGTGCCATGGTGACATGGATGACGCCCTTCATGATCCTTCAGTTCATGGCCTCGCCCGTCTCCACTATTTTGCATGCCACAGAAAACCAGAGAATCGCGTTCATACTGCAATTGACGGGATTTGTGCTGCTAATAGGCTCAATCGTTATGGCCGGAAGGCTCATTCCAGAATGGACTTTTGAGGCCTTTGCTCTGGCTTCAGCCGCCTACTATGCGATTTTTCTCGCTGTAGTGTGGCGGGTCTCCCTTAATCACTAGAGGCAGAAACTATTTGTGGAATAGCCGGAGTCTTTTGTCCGCTCGGTTCAAGAACGAACGTGGAGCAGTCGACAAGAGCAGCTCTAGATAAACTCTACCACAGAGGTCCCGATGGTGAAGGGATTTATCGAGCAGCAGTAGAGGGCGGGGCACTCACACTCGCACATCGGCGGTTAGCAATCATAGATCTTTCTGATTCTGGATTGCAGCCGATGAAGTCGGATGATGAGCGTTACGTCATAACATATAACGGTGAGATTTATAACTACGTCGAGCTTCGCAAAGAACTAGAGGGACTGGGTCACAGTTTCCGGACTCAGACTGATACTGAGGTCTTACTCGTGGCGTGGCGTTTTTGGGGACAGAAAGCCCTGGATAAGCTAGACGGGATGTTTGCGTTTGCAGTCTTTGATAAACTCGAAAATACACTGACATGTGTACGAGATCCGTTTGGCATAAAACCTTTCTACTACTGTAAGGAAGGAGAGTCATTTGTTTTTGGCTCTGAGATCCCTGCACTTTTAGAGCTGCTGGATCATCCTGTGGAATTGAATCCACAAAGAGCTCACTCTTATCTCTGTTGGTACGAATATGATGACGGAGATGACACATTCTATCAGGGCGTTCACCAACTCAAGCCAGGACATTTGTTGACTGTGCATTTGGGTGAACAAGCTAGGACGGATGTAGAACGATGGTGGTGGCCTTCTATAGAAGAGAGATCTGACCTTACTCTCGATAGCGCAGCGGAAGAACTGCGAAGCCTCTTCTTGAGTAGTGTGAAGCGGCAACTGCGGAGTGATGTCCCTCTGGGTGCTGCTCTTTCGGGAGGCGTGGATTCTTCTGCAATAGTGTGTGCGATGAGGCATCTTGAGCCTGATATGCCCATCCACACCTTCAGTTACATAGCGACAGGTTCAGCTATGAGTGAGGAGCATTGGTGCCGAATTGTGGAGAAGCATACAGGTTCGATTCCACACTGGACGAGCAACGGAATAGCAGAAATCAGCTCCGATCTAGATGAAATAATAAGAGCTCAAGGAGAGCCGTTCGGAAGCACAGGTGTGGCCTCACAGTACAGCGTTTTTGCCTTAGCAAAAGAGTCTGGTATAACAGTGACCCTCGATGGCCAGGGCGCAGATGAATTACTTGCGGGATACGATGGATATCCAACGGCATTGTTCCAGAGCTTCATCGAAAGAGGCGAGTACGTAAAACTCAAAAAATTCATAAGCGCTTGGAGAAAGTGGCCGGGTAGGAGTCAACGGACAGCCATGCTGCATTTGGGTGATGCAGCAGTTCCCTCGGCATTAAGAGCTCTTGCGCTACGGTTAATCGGCTATGATCTCAACCCAACATGGCTGGATGAAGAAAAGATTCGTGCTATGGGGGCAAAACCTGTTCCTCCGATGGAGTTTCCAACCTCCGAAGAAGGACGCAACAGGAGGCTGGCTGAACACCAGCGGAGCGCTTTGTTAGTAAGTAGACTGCCTGCTTTGCTGAGACACGGTGATAGGAGTTCTATGAGATGGTCGATTGAGAGCAGAGTACCATTTCTGACCGCACCTCTGGCAGATTTTATGCTGAGTTTGCCGGAGCGATACTTGGTATCGTCCGAAGGAGAGACCAAGCACGTTTTCCGGAGAGCTATGAGAGGAATAGTCCCAGATGAGATCTTGGACAGGAGAGACAAAATAGGGTTTGACACACCGGAAAAAGAAATTCTAAATAAGCAAAGAGAGAGAATATTTTCTTGGATAGATGCCGGTGCAGAAGTGAGTTTTATCAAGCCAGAGGAAGTTCGCAAAGAGGTAGGAAGTATCCTCGACGGCACCAAGCCCTTCAGCAATCGAGCCTGGAGGATGATCAACTACTGTAGGTGGGCATCTCTGCAGCCGAGCAAGGTTTTGCTCTCTTAGATACAAGAAGGTGGTGGCACTAGGAGAACATCAGTTCTCTCTTAATGGCGCCAACAAAGGCAGTAACCCTTCTAAGCGCCGGACTCTCTTTGATAGCTAATTGATCCAGGCCAGTGACCGACGTGCGATTAGCTTGGCCAAGAGGTTCCGGCCGCGTCGTCCGCCGACAGCACATATGAGCCGGAAGAATGCATGTCGGATGACCGAATAGGAGAGCATCTTCAGAGCTTCATACTTGCTCTCGATCTCTCGAGTTTTGAGCGCGTCGCCGAATCCTTGACTGCGCATGAATGCTGCGGTCCCGCGCTTCCATCGCTTTCGTTCGATGCCGTTGAGGACTTTTATCGTTGGATTAGAAACTTGAGAGGAAGTTACGCAAAGACATTGCATGTTTAGATCTGCTGAGCGTTGTGCTCCGATACGCTCTAGGTCCCAAACTGTCTCTCCTGGTACTAGGAAGTCTATGAGCGACTCGCGTTTCCACAGCCCAGTCCCCATAGATGCCCGATAGGGTGCGTCCATCGGTGCCTCACCGAGCGAGTCTACCACTGGGGATCCTGCGAATAGAGGTGTGATCTCAAATGGCAGGGCAACCAGGTTAGCGTAGTCAACGCCAGTTCGTTCTGCGAAGTCTACGATAGAGGTCACCCGTTGAGTTTCTATCTGTTTTGCCAAGAAAAAATCCTCTACCCACGTAATGACCCATCGAGTATCCAGCTGCTTGAGCATGGCGATCAGGTTGGAGCAATAATCAACTTCTTCGCCAATTAGGATCGGTTTGACTCGTTCATCATCGGCGAGAAGCGAATTAGTTCCTAGGTAGACTGGGTAGGGGCAGTCGGGCCAAAAGCGGAAAAAACAGTTGAAAAAAGGTTTCCAAAGGTCCACATACCCATCCCAGGACACTATCAGCACTGCAACGTCATGAGATTTGACTGGCATGTTGTCTTCGCTAGCGCTCATAGACCCTGACCTCATCACGTCTTACCACAACTCCGCCACCGCTCGGGACAGGGATCTCACCCGAAACGACTTGTTTGACAACGTTGGCAACCGCCTCGGGAGGTTGGTTTTTCTGAGCCTCCTCCTTACCGAAGAGATCCTCCAGCATTTTCGTGGCTACTCCTCCAGGGTTGATCGCAATACAACTGACGGGTGAGTCCTCTAATTCACCTGCGAGTGCCTGTATCAATCCTTGAACTGCGAACTTGCTCATTGAATAGACGCCCAGTCTCGCGTGTCCTCGGAGCCCCGCACCGGATGACATCGCTACGATCATCCCGCGTTCTTGAGATCGCATGATTGGTACTAGAGAGCGAGCAAAGTAAAACAGTGATCCCGCGTTCGTGTCCATCGTATTCTCATAGTCCTCGAGCGAGACTTCCTCTAGTGGACCATATGGAGCCGTATAGCCAGCACAGTGGACGAGCACGTCAATTCGACTGTGTTTCTCCTGAACTTGTTTCACCAAGTCCGCGACTTGTGATGGATTTGAGACATCAGCACAGATTGTTTCACAGGTCCCGCCGAGATCGTTAATAGTTTCTGCAGTTCTCGCCAGTTCTTCTTTCGTTCTACTACAGGCTACGACTCGCGCGCCCTCACTGGCTAATGTGCAGGCTACAGCTCGCCCGATACCCCGGCCTCCGCCGGTCACGATGGTTACCAAGCCGTCTAGGCTCATAATTCTCGGGCTGTGCTCGGGTGCGTCTAGCGTAAGCTTAGAAACAGAGTTCAGTCGGGATGATTGATTCGGTCCGGAATGTGTCTTCTTCATAATCCGTACCTCCTCGCAGCCC
>DLTN01000080.1:0-2009 GCA_002500925.1 Gemmatimonadales bacterium UBA7835
TTCGTCCTGAGCCAGGATCAAACTCTCCGTTGAGAAATAGCTTGATTAAATAGCTCTGAAATCGAACGCGACCTGTACTGCGTTGTGTAACTAGATCGAGCGTTCGGAATCTACGTTGTTTTGACCTGCCAACCTTTCGGTCGGACACAGCAGGACGTAGTGCCTACTGTTCAGGCCCGCTCAATTACACTCAAAACCTTGATTTTCAATCAGCATTTGGGTGCTCTGAAGGGACTGTTCCGACCCGCCTCGTAAGACAAGCGAAAAGTCCTCTCAAGCAAAACGCAGCGCGCGGCCGTGTGCTCCAGCCGTTCGCTGCGAGGCCTCAACTATAAACAGGGCCTCCAGAGGGGTCAACACTTTGGGAACACTTTTGTTCGGGCGTTTTTCGACTCTAACGCCGTTCCCCAGAAAACCACTCATGACCTAGCCTTCAGGGTGGACGACCGGAATTGAACCGGCGACCTCCGGAACCACAATCCGGCGCTCTAACCAACTGAGCTACGCCCACCATTGCACTCCCTGTGCGCCTAGCCTACTCGAGCCTGCAGTAGTGACGCCTGAACATCTACTCAGGAGCGCGAAAAGCTAGTCCAACCCCACTTAAGCGTAAAGCGCCTATCAGCCTCCTGCGGGGCACGATCCTCCGAGCTGGGACTGATCTCGATAATAGAAGCCCGGCGAACGGATTTCGTTGTCCCAATCCTGGTGAAACACTTCTGTCGCCGATCCAGACATCGGAGGAACCAACCAAGCCCAGTCTCCTGTAACCGAACGTCCTGAGCGATCCTCATCTCTACAGAACTTCATGAACTGCGCCGACGCCGTGTGATGATCAACCATCCTGACTCCGGCTTCCGAAAAGCTGTGCAGTACGGCGGTGTTGAGCTCCACTAGTGCACGATCCCTCCAGAGTGCGACTTGATCGCCTGTATCGAGGTGCATGCGCTCCGCAATTTCTGGCAGAACATTGTAGCGATCCACATCCGAAAGGTTACGAGCCCCCACTTCAGTGCCCATGAACCAGCCATTGAACGGGGCAGCAGTGTACTCTAGCCCTCCGATCCCGAGAGTCATATTTGAAACGATGGGGACCGCATACCAACGAAGGGCCAGTTCGGAAAACCACTTGAGATCAGGGTGCCTGAGCAGGACTTCCATTGCGTCTCCCTGTTCCCACTCAAACCAAGCCACATCATGGCCCGGCATATCAATCACTACTGGTAATAAGTCGAAATCAGACCCAGCACCTCTCCACCCCAAGGCTTCACAAGCAGCGGTGAATGCTCGCTCATCCGGGTCACCCTTGAACCCTCTTTCTTCACCGTAACCAGCATAGCGGATCAGCTTGCTATTCAAAATTTGAACCGACTCACCTTCGTCGGGGTGAGCAGGAGCGAATACCGCTATAGCAGGCCGAATGCGACCACCATTCGTTGCGAATCGAACGTATTCGCGCAGCGAACGGAAAACAGAATCCGGCGATGCTTTTGAGCGATAGTCCAATATCTGGAGGGACCGCCACGGGAGCCTACCTAAGCAGCGGTTACTGTTTCGCCAAGCCACTTGGGCGCCGAACAACAGTTCATCCTCTGTATGTCGATAGGTACCCTCTTGCTCGATCTCTGACCGCACCTGCAACAAACGCTTGTGCACATCGTAAGCAGGTAATCGTGGCGCCAGCTCCCTTCCTGCTAGCGACAGAAAGGCTTCTGCTTCTTCGAGAAGAGACGGTTGAGGGTTCTTTGGCCTTCGCATCACGGAGAAGGAATGGGAGGACGTTTGGACGAAGCCGCTACCCCTCGCGCCAGAGGAAGATTCGTGGCGACCATCCTTCTATGACCGGCATATGTTCAGAGGGGCTTACCCCACCCCTGCCAAACGCGCCTGGCAGGACTCGAACCTGCGACCGCCGGCTTAGAAGGCCGATGCTCTATCCAGCTGAGCTACAGGCGCTCGACTACCCTATACAAAGGATATGATCGAGTCAGAAACTAACGAATGCTGCT
>DLTN01000080.1:2394-4141 GCA_002500925.1 Gemmatimonadales bacterium UBA7835
GCAGTTAGCTCAGCGAACAATCGTAATCTCCGCCAGCCTGGCTATCGCACCGAGAGTAGTCTGAGCCGCATTAAACCCAAGCATGAAGTCCGCGTCCGAGAAAGTTTCAAAGAGGTCCGTGGGCTGATGCCAATGGGGGTTAGCTCGGTTCCCAGTTTCGTACAAGCGTCGATTCTCCCGGAGGCTGACCGCTGCGACCAGATCCATAAACGGTGTGGAGTCCGTATTGCTCATCGCGTTACTCAAAACGGCAGGATAGTCAGTCGCATGCATGCGGTTGGCGTTAATCAGAGCAAGTCCGAGTTGAGCGGACTCTTGGGCCATCGCTGAGTTAAGCTGGAATTCAACATCGACATCTGCGTCTAATGCCTGATTGTGTGTGACTGGATTCCCGTGATCCCACATCATCATGTCGTGCTGGATCATCCCGATCCAACGGGGCTCGGGATATTTTCCAGAACCCCTCGGCTCCTCGATTCCCTGCATGTCTACTCTCTGCTCCACGTATGCGCGGGCACCGTTCAGCCCTGTTTCTTCGTTGTTCCACAGTGCAAACCGTATGGAGCGCTGCGATAGTACGTCGGATGCCGCCAAAACACGTGCTATCTCCATCACCAACGCTGTTCCTGAGCCATCATCGTTCGCCGCCTCTCCCCCACCTCGCCCATCCATGTGCGCCCCGATGATGTACATCTCGTCAGGGCGCGAAGCTCCGATCTTTGTGGCGAAGACTTCTTCACGCGGCTCGGGCACCGCTGAAATTCGGGGCGTATACATGTACTTGACCCTCTCGGTCTCATAACCCCACGTGCGAAGCTGATCCTCAATCCAATCGTTTGCAGCCTCGTTACGCGGAGTCCCCTGCTCCCTGTCTCCAAAAGCCGTCAGGCCGTATAGGATTGATTTATACGACTCAAAATCCAATCGACTAACCACCTCCTGAGACATGCTATCGGTCGCAGTCATTGGGACACCACCTAAAACACCCCGCAAACTACGTCTCAGCACGGGTGGGTCGCTGGCCCGACCCTCTTGTACGGGTCGCTGTTGAGCTTCTACTAACAACGGGACCGCCAAGAGTGTGCATCCAGCAATGGTAGCCACGGTCGCACGGAGAAAAGACATAGCGCTGTTCCGGTGGAGGAAAGAATGTCGTCGGACGCTATAGAAGATCCTGCGACACCCAAGAGCAGCGCAACTGAACTGATCTCTCGTGGATTGCTTCGGGAGCTATCCGCCGGACAGCTGCCGTTACGTCATCGAAAGGTTAGCCCGGTCTCCAAAGTGATTCCCCGGTACGCATAGAAGCCATCAATCGAGAATGGACCGACGTCCACCCATAGCAATAGACCCGTGAATGGGAGTACCGGCGCTGAGCCAGCCCATTCAATCAATTCCTCTGTATACCCCGTAATCACACCTGCCCTGTAGCCTACCCCAAGATCAACCCAACCCAAGCGCTGGGCCCACCAATACCGCTCCAGGGCAAGGACGAACGCCCGCCGGTCGTAGGAGTTAATGAATGTCGCAACCAGCCACTGATCAGCTTTTATTCCAAAGCCTGAGGCCCAATCAAGTTCGGGAAATTGAGGTTCAAATGGATGGAGCGCCCAGAGACCAAGTTTGACATGAGGCCGAGAGATTTTCCGCCCAGCGAGAACCTTCCAGCCAGTCGATTCGACCGTATCAGACACCGCGCCACGATGTTTTGAGTGAGGGCCAACTTGCGCATCGACCTCACTGCCCC
>DLTN01000080.1:4551-11626 GCA_002500925.1 Gemmatimonadales bacterium UBA7835
AAACTGATGCCATTAGAGACGCTCACCCTAATGGTCGACTGGCTCCAGTCGGACTATGTCGCTTGGATTTCCGCGTCTGTCCTCTATGGCGAGATATATAAAACCGTCAGGGCCCTGCCGGACATCACGCACTCGGCCAAGACGCTGAACGAGGTTCTCCACGCCGGTCACTACATCACCATCGAGGCTGATGCGGACAAGGATCTCACCCGTTAATCCACCAGCGAATAAATCTCCCCTCCAAGCCGGGAATCGGTCACCATCGTACATCATCAACCCAGATGTACCTATTGATGGAACCCAAATGTGTCGGGGGTTCTCCCACCCCTCTCGCATGGTACCAGCATGGATCGCTGACCCGGAGCCGTAATTCACTCCGTATCCCACTACCGGCCAGCCATAGTTGGCGCCTTCCAGAACTAGATTGACCTCATCACCACCCTGAGGACCGTGCTCAGTCAGCCACAGATTGCCAGTAGCCTCGTCAAAGATCATTCCCTGAGGATTGCGGTGCCCGTAGCTATAGACACTGGGCTCCACTTCCCCTTGTCCTATAAATGGATTGTCAGCCGGGACCGTACCATCTTCCATCAGCCGGTTGATAGTCCCGTGATGGGTCGACGGGTCCTGCGCTGGATGGGCCTCCAGATCTCCACTGGGGCGGACCTGTCGATCTCCCACACTGAAGAAGATGTGGCCTTCGCCATCGAACACGATACGGGAACCGTAGTGCCCACGACCCTGGGAGTCGGCCTCGAAAATTTCTTCCACATCATGGAGTGCGTCATCCTCAAAGCGAGCTCGAATGATCGACGTGGTCGACTCGCTTCCTCCTTGAGGCTTTGAATAGGATATGTAAAGGATCCTGTTCGACACGAACTCTGGATGGGCAACCACATCCAACAGCCCACCTTGACCGCGGACATAGATGTCCGGAAGGCCCTCTACGGGTGACTCTAGGAGTTTTCCGTCTCGCACGATCCGGAGCCGGCCAGGCCGCTCAGTGACCAGCATATCCCCGTTCGGAAGAAATGCCATGGCCCATGGATTCACTAGCCCCTCGACTACCGTAACGATCCTGTAGTCGTGCCATGCGGATCTCATGAAGTCTTCGGAATCTTGCGCAGCTATCGCCAAAGGAGTTGTCGCGATTGCGAAGAACAAAAAGACCGGCGTAAAACGTCGAAACATCTCAATTTCTCCTGAACTGCTGCAGAAGGCGTATGCCTCCAGGACTGTCGAATGGCGAGACGGACACCCCTGACTGCAAGAAGGTTCCCTCAACCCACCGAGGTATGGAAGCTAGTCTACGCGACAGGTTAAGTGGACTACAAAGATCCGGCTATGGGGATAAACACGTAGCGAGAGACCCTCAACACCTCGGGATAAACAAATTAACTGAGCGCCACCAGCAAGCACCGATCAAGCCGGGTTGAGCGGATGAAGCAGTACCCGATATCATTTCAGTGTACATCAGCCACTCTCGCGCTTGGCGCGCCACATCCTCTTCCCCATCTCGATCGTACCTAGTGAACCATTTAGCAGAAGAGGCCGCCGCCGCTGTCGACATGAGTTTCCTGCTCGACACTGCGCGCGCCCTCATTCGTATCCCCAGTTGGGCAGGTAACGAGTCTGATGCTCAGCACGCAGTAGCCAGTATCATGGCCGACATAGGACTCCAGACAGACGTATGGCACCTCGATCTCCCTGCTCTAAAAAGCCATCCGGCGGCGTCTTGGGAAATCGATCGGGATGAAGCTCTGGGAGTCACGGGTAGCCTAACAGGTAGCGCCAGCGGACGCTCGCTCGTCCTTAACGGACACGTAGATGTCGTGCCGCCCGGCGACATATCCCTATGGACGCATCCCCCGCTCGATCCGGTCGTTAGGGAGGGACGCCTTTACGGACGAGGCTCTCTCGACATGAAGGGTCAGATCGCCGCCGGTCTTGCCGCGCTAAAGGCAGTATCAGACGCCGGCATAAACCTGATTGGATCAGTGCGCTTCCAGAGTGTCATCGCAGAAGAAGATGGAGGCCTAGGCACACTCGCAGCTATTCTTCGGGAGGGCGAGACAGACGGCGCCATCGTGCTGGAGCCAACAAATTTGACAGTCGCGCCGGTACAGGCTGGCTGTATCAACTTCAGAATTCACGTGCCCGGGCGAGCCGCTCACGGTGCTGTTCGTGACGAAGGCGTGAGTGCATTTAAAAACGCTTTCGGACTGTACCGCGCGATTGAGCAGCTAGAAACCTCGCGCAACCTAAACCGAGACCCAGATCCGCTCTTTGCCGACTACACGATCCCCTTTCCCATCAGTATAGGAACGATGAGTGGCGGGGACTGGGCTTCGTCGGTTCCGGACAACATGTCGATGGAAGGGCGTATGGGTATTCACCCAGACGAATCACTAGAGCATGCAAGAGCTGAGTTCGAGGCGGCCATAGAAGAGGCCGCACAAGCAAATCCTTTCCTGTGCGAGCACCCTCCTGTAGTAGAGTGGTGGGGAGGGCGCTTCTTCCCCACACGAACCGATACAAACGACTTACTCATCCAGCATCTCTGCGAGTCCGTCGAGCGAGAGCCGGGACATGTTGCCGCCATCAGAGGTGTCACTTTCGGCGCAGACGCTGGACTCTTCAAACGGCTGCTTGATAAGCCCGTAGCCTTGTTTGGCGCGGGCGACATACGCAGGGCGCACCGACCGGACGAATGGGTCGAAGTCAATCAACTCGAGTCCATGGCTCGCATTCTCTCTAGAGTGATAGTCCATTTCTGCGAAGCCTACTGAACCGAACCTAGCCTCGGGACATAGCTCGTCCCTGGGCTGCCCCGTCAAACGCGTATACCACCGCCGAGTACACCGAAATGGCAGCGGTAATTAGCATAAGCGGAAACAGTCCAAACGCGGGTAAACTGAGCGCCGCCCAAGTGACCACCCCAAACATCAACAAACTCGAGATACGCCCGTGGTTACGGTGCACAACTCGAAGCGGCCCATAACGAACGCGAAGCATCGTCACCCCAACCAACAAGACTAGATCTCGACCAAACACGACAATCAGAAACCATAAGGGGAGAGTCGTGAACGCCGGCCCAATGATCAGAGTAAAAAAACAGACCAGAACTATTTGGACCAACTTATCCGATACCGCATCAACCACCGCACCCAACTGCGATACGAGGCCAAAACGACGCGCAACCCAACCGTCCAAAAGGTCAGTCACCCCCATCAGCACGATCAGACCAACCGTAAGCGCTCTCTGAGTAGAGTAGTCCGCACCGGCCCTCGCCAACTCATGAGCGGTAATCCCGGCCTGCAGGAAGAACGGGACGAGCACAAAGACCCGAGCACCGGTCAAAATCCAGAGGATGACTCGAAGCATAAAATTGGTCGAATTCAGATTGATCACTCTTCACCTTCATAATCGCGATCACTGGTGAAGTGAGCCACCCAAGCCCCGCAGGCTAGTCCGGAACTGGGACGTCCTCGAAGAGGAGCGAACCAATCTGACATCCTCATCCCTGGAGCTCCGCACACCAACCCATTTATAAGAGCTTAACCTGTTCACCCCATCGGCTCAGGTAGTCTGTGAGCTTGACCTTTCTCCGCGTGGAATCAGAGGTCATAGATCTGACCTTTCCGAATACCGGGCGCTCCGGCCATCCACGATCAAAGCGGCCCATTACCCACATGATTCCGGACCAAGAGTTTGGATCTCGCCCGTCAAGAGCATACCGGTTATTGAGCTCGATCATGGTGTCGAGCGCCTCTCGTGGATGGGCCGACCACTCTAGAATCTTCTTACCCCAGAGCATCCGGAGGTAATTGTGAAGAGTACCTTCCTCGACCAGCTGGCGCTGCGCAGCGTTCCAAATCTCATCATGTGTAGCGGCGGCTTCGAACTCCTCGTGACTATAGAGCCAAGGTCGACGATCTGTGCTGTGATGCTCGAGCGTTTCTAGTGCCCATGAAGGCAAACTCTCATAGGACTGATAATCCTCTTCGTAGTGACAGTACCCGTGACCGAGCTCGCGCCAAGTGACGAGCTGGTCTATAAAAGCCTCTGTCGAGTTACTCATCGACCACCAACCCTGCCTCCTTCCGTCGTTCGGTGGCGTGATACGTGACTGAGTCCACCCCTCGGCCTCAGTCAACGATTGGAATACCTCATGTACTGAGATGTGCCCGTAATGCAGCGCAGAGGAAAGCCCACTCGTTCCAGACAAGTCTGGATGGTTCCTATCGTCGACGTACCGCGACAACCCTCCGTCCACGAATGCGCTGAAGCGTTTCCGTGCCTCTGTTTCTCCCCCAATCGACGCTACCGCAGAGACACTCCTATCGATCGGTATGGCATCAAGCCCGACTAACACGCTTCTTCCCTGGGCATTCTCTTCGAAGCGTGCCATCGGCCATCTGTCTACTAACGCTTCAGGAAGCCCTTCCAACCCTTTAAGCGGCTTGGTCGAGAGAGACTCGCTGTCCGGCATGGACCCGAGATGGTCTGGGAGTTCCTTCTGCAGATATCGACGAAAGTGATATGCTGCCGAAAACGTTCGCCCCGGCGCAGCCAAAGGCAATAAGCCTACACTGTCGACCGCCTCTAAACGGCAGTTTACGGCACGCTTACCAGCTTCCAGCAGACGGGACTGGAAGAAAACCGGTGACTGATCAGTAATTACGCAACCAGCCCGCTGCGAAAGTGACGACAAAAGCCCTCGTCCATCACCTGGCTGTGACTCGACGTACGGGTAATACGTGACCGATGAATGCGCTAAGCGATGAGCGCTGTCGGCCATCCCATCAATGATAGACTGGTGGTGGCGATCACTCGCCCAACGGTACCCGGCCCGGAGCGGCTCGAAAATGACTAACGGCACCCCCAGCTCAAGCGCCCATTCCACAGCTCGGTCTAGAGCGTAATTCCACGAGAGCCGCCTGGTCGCCGTCATCCAGTAAAGCACGAAATCGGCGCCCAACTGCGGGGGCTCATCCCGAAGGACGTACAGGCGAAGGTCAGGGATCTTAGAGTTCACGTCGGAGCACTACCCCACTCGATCACTACAGTGTTCCTCCTGCACTTTATATAGCCAAGCACTTCACTAATTCATAACCAACAGCAATGGCACGCTTGACCCGGAGCCACTGGGCAAGTCGGTTGCCATATCCAACACCTCGCAGGAGCTACCCCATGCCCTTCGCAATTCGAACAACGATTGTTCTAGCATGTCTTCTCTACGCCCACGGCATGGCTACTACAAGCGCGGCAGCTCAAGCACACGCTTCTCCGCTTCAAGGGCAGCAGGTCATTCTCGTAACCGGATCCACCAGTGGGCTCGGGAGAGAAGTCGCCCTCAGGATGGGGGCGCAAGGAGCCCACGTCATCGTGCACGGTCGCGATGAAGCGCGGGGCCTAGCCGTCGTCGAGCAGATTAATTCCGGGGCCGGCTCTGCGCGCTTTTATTCAGCGGACTTCGCATCCTTCGACAACGTTCGGTCCTTGGCTGCGTCCATACTCCGAGACTATGACCGATTAGACTTCCTTGTGAACAACGCGGGCTTCGGTTCGGCACCTGACGAGCGCTGGGTAAGCGAGGACGGGCACGAGTTCCGATTTCAGGTCAACTATCTCGCCCCATTCCTTTTAACAACGCTCTTGAAAGAGCGCATTATCTCAAGCGCTCCCTCGCGAATCGTCAACGTCTCATCGCTGGCGCAGTCCCCAATCGATTGGGAGGACGTCATGATTGAGAATAATTTCAGTGGTGGCCGGGCATACGGGCAAAGCAAACTCGCTCAGATTGGGCACACATTCGACCTACATGAGGAACTCAGTGAGTTGGGAGTTCTATCGAACTCTCTTCATCCAGCGACCTATATGCCTACCGGTATGGTGCAGAGGCTCGGGGTCACTCCGCGCGCCACCATCGCCGAAGGTGCCGATGCAGTCATGAACCTCATCATGGGAGATGTCGAAGGCGGCCAATTCTTCAACCAGATGACACCCCGGCGCGCCCACCCGCAAGCTTACGATCCCGAGTCTCGCAAACGCCTAAGAGTCCTAAGTGCCCAGCTTACCCAGGGCCGATGAGTTACTGAGGAGCTCTATACCAACCGGCTTTGTCGGGCGATCCACTGCCTACTCTGAGGCTATCGCTGAGACCACGATAGTTACATCCTGGTCGTGATAAAGCGCTCCATCATCTCCTCGAGCTCTGAGTATGTACGTCCCCGGCTTGTCGAAGCTGACAGTCGTTGTCCAAATGCCGTCCTGAGGGACCGGAGGGCGAGCCCATAGAGGCGCCCAAGGAGAATTGGCACCTGTACGCGTATCCTCCCAAGTTTTCACCTGCGGAGGATCAAACGAAGGGACGCCGTCACCCTCGCTTCTATAAACAAACCAGGCAACATGATGCCAGACCGCTTTCTGGACGGTGATCCGGATTGGTGGCCTCAGTTGACCCCGGTTGAGTCTAGGTGGGCCCTCCCGTGCTGCTGCTACTGCAGCCGTGCGTTCCCGTCGGCTTATCCAACGCTCATGCGCTGCCGAAAGACCGTCGTCATCCATCCGAACGACCAACTCTACGGATTGGCCAACGCGAACATTGTACTGGCTCCCACTTTCAATCGTAATTACCGGTGCTCGGTTGGCTCGGACGTCAGCAGTGCTCGACCCCACACCTAGAGCGCCTGTTTCTGACGCTATTACGATATCGTCGAGTGCTTGATCGATACCAAGGGTTCCATACGCATGCTCTGTCTTGCCGTCCGTCGTAAGAGTCCACACAAGCTCTTCGTCGAAATCCGCTGGCACCCTAACCTTGAATACGAAGCGATTACGACGTGGTCTGAAGTGGGTCGGCTGCCCTTGATCCTCCAGTCCCGGGCTCAGGAAATTATCCTTCCCGACCGGCACGTTGAGCTCTTCTGACCAGTTTCGATTCATATAGCCAAAGACCATCGTCTTCGACCCGTCCTCGTTTTGAATCCATCCTTCATAAGCCGGCGAGACGTTTTGGCCAGACTGATACGAGAGCTGTGCCTCTCCATCCCCTGGATTCACCAGCGCTAAA
>DLTN01000080.1:12006-14334 GCA_002500925.1 Gemmatimonadales bacterium UBA7835
ATCATCGACCACCCTCGGGAATAACCAGGCACAGTGGGCATCCGATGACATGGTCGTTCGGCCCGAGGTCCAACCGCTCACGCCGCAAGGCCATCTCCTCCTCGAATTGTTCTTGAGTCATCGACAGCCTCATACCGAGGTCAATGAACATGTTAGCCACCGAGCGGTTTCCTGAACCCTGCCAGTTACGGGTATCCGGGATGTTAAAATTCTCCTCGGTGTTGTTCATGTAACCGGTGATATGTAGGACCGTACCTGCCGGGAGAAGCGGCTGATGATCGTCTTCGAATGCGTATGTCCGGACCCAGTTATGGTCGTAGCCCACGCACGACAATGTCTCAACGTTGAAACCCCAGATCGCCTCCAGGCACATGCGATCTCCTGGGGCGTGAAGATGCGGCTCGAACGACACGATCTTGGTCGGAGATTGGAGCACGGTATATGCATGTAACTCCTGATCCTTCTCTCCCGCGCGTATATCAATATCCGAGCCATTCCCCAGTCCTAAGAGCGATTCCCGATACTTTGGCTCATAACCCTTGGGGTGGAACGTGAAACCGAACTGGAGACTCGCTCGTGTATCACGACCATTAGAGTGAAGGTGGGTTGATTCTGAGACGATGTAAGAGCCCTTAGTCAGGAGGCGACCAGCTTCTTGATCGAAGAGGTCTCCATTCCGCCCCACTTCATGGACTGGCCAGGTCTGTCGCACACCTCGCCCCTCTTCATTTCGTGTACCCCAGACCATGTGATGGATCACGAACCGGCCCCCAACGGTCTCCCGGCCAGTTCCCTCAGAGGGTACATCGTTGATCTCTCGAATCTCAACCGACTTTACATATCGATCCTCTTCGATTGGGATCAGGACTGGGGAGATATCACCCCACCAGTCAGGCTCATCTGACCTCACCAGAAATTCTTCCGTAGTCACGACCACGTCAGGCTGTCCTAGCGTCCATGCACCGGAGTCATCGAATTGGAGTGCTGGCGGGAGATCTTCGGGATCACCCTCAGGAGCGCCTTCCTCAACCCACTGACCGATCATCGCGATCTCCGTGTCTGTCAGCGATGGGTCATTCTTGTAATGCTGAATGCCTATATCCTTCTCGGCATACCACGGTGGCATCGCACCCATCCGGTCCCGTATCTCGGTCCGACTTGCAATCCGTCGAGCATATCGCCGAGCATCTTCATACCGCTCGAGGGACATCGGGCCCACACCATTGGAGCGGTGACAGTTGATACAGCTCCGCTGGAGAATCGGCATTATGTCTCTGCTGAATGTCACCTCATTCCGTTCCCCACCTTCCTGAGAAGCAACAACTGTGGGCTGGGCTAGCGCACTCACTGTCAGAAAAGTGGCGCAGCTTAGGAAAAGCGAGAATCGGTCCGTCAGTCTAGACATTTACCTTCCCCTCAATGCGAGTCCGTAGCGATCAAAAGGCGAGCGCCTCCGGTAGCCCAAACGTGGGCACCGATTATATCCACTGCAAGCAGAGATGACGCGACAAACTTTGGTGGACCGAAAAGCGGCCCGCAATCAGTAACCAAAACCGTTAGACCCTATCGACGGTATCTGCCATCAGGCAACGCCTCTGGAAATGAATAGGCTGGATCTGTAAGCAACCGGTAAATGGCGGTATCCGTCTCCTGGACCTTCGCCCGAGTGTTCAGCTTCCACTCGTGCTGAATCTCACTAGCTCGGTTGCGCTGCCCCCCAAGCATTGAGGTCATCGCCCAATAAATGTACTCGGTGGCCATGCAGTTGTAATCACAGGTCCGATCATCATACGAGTACCATGCTTCTTCCGGATACGAACTCGGAACCGATAGGAAGCGACCACCCCTAGCTATGTCCATAGCGTTCGCTAGGGATGTGCCGATCTCCTCCCCGAAAACATCAGGATAGGCCGTCGCGAAACCCGAGTACGTGATCACGTGCCATACTTCTTCGAGGGCGGCATCGAAGCGACCCGACTGACCACTGGCATGCCACTGAGGTAACGATTCGTCGGCACCTAGGTCCTGCGCCTCCAGCGATCCTTGCTGGCTTTCCCGCTTCCACATGTACAACGCGGCATTCTCGGACTTCAAGGCATCTAAGACTTCTGGATTGTCGGCAATACCATCTTCATCATTATCTAGGTACTGGGCCATAATGTTTGCCGCATGAAGCAGCTTTACATCCTCCACGTCCCGGTACGCATAGATTGGGAGCCCAAACACCTCAACCTTTCTATTGGTCGGCCCGAAGCCCTCATCTGTATGGGCCACGATGGTGAAGTTTGGATCATTGCCTGGGTCAACAGGACCAAACGCCTCCCCACC